>JAAYPE010000102.1 GCA_012519975.1 Clostridiales bacterium | reverse complement strand
GTTTTTGTTTCTCCAAAAATTGCACTCATAGCCTCCCTATCCCCACTTGCAATTTTAGCTATAAGCGACTCCAGAGAGACTTCGGAAAGTGTTTCATTGCTTTCTGCCGATTTTGCTTCAATCAATTATATTCTCTCCTCCTATATATTAACGCGCAACCCATACATTTTATTGCAATCAAACAATATTTTATAAGTTTATGCTTTTGTAGAATATAATATCATCGGCTTTTAAATTAGTCAAATACTATTTTAATTTGATAAATTAAACATTATTTAAAATATTTTAAGATTAAACAGAAGATTTTTGCAATTAAAAGCTCGCAAAATCGTCATTTTACTACCTCAACACCTATATCTGTAAGTAATCCTTTAAGCTCTGCATATGGCATTGTATATCTCTGACTTAGATAGCGTAATGACGCACTAAGCTCTCCATCTGGTCCGCCATACTGGCTCATAATTATTTGAGCGTATTTTGGATTTGGATTTTTTATTTTTACAGGATATTGCAATTTCTTTTCATAATTCCACATACTTATTCACTACCCCCTTGTGTTTCCCATGGCCACGGCTCTTCAAGCCACTGAGCTGCTTTTTCGCCAGCACGAAAAGTTAGGGGGCCAAAACGATTTTCATACTCTTCTTTAAGCTCTGCTGTTCTTTTTTCATACTTTCTGAAAAGCGACATCGCTTGCGAATCTGTTGGGTGCGTATCTAGATACAAATGTAGCTCCCACATTGCAAATTGTGATGCTGACAGCTTTCTTAACATTTCTTGCCTACTCATTTTTGGCCCTCCCCCCTAAGAATGGTTTGTCGAGCACTTCAAACAAAGTACCTCTAACTAATGATTTTTCATCAGTATAAAGTGCTGACTTTGTTTGAAATGGAATATAAGCCATAGTTACTGTTGTGTTTTTAGGCAGGGCTGACATTGCAGTATATTCCAATGCATCTATCTGACTTATGCTCGTTTTTTCTTTTTCTGGCGCTTTGTTTGCTTTTATAGCCGCTAGATAGGGGTTATACATATCCATTGGGTTATCAATCAAATATATTACTCCCTTTTTATTTTTTTCAGCAGGTATTTTGCACCCACCAGTAATATTGTATGTCGCATATGTAAATTTTGTTATTTCACTTTTTCTCTATATGAATATATGATACAATATTTAAAAATGTTTTTATTTGTTTTAAAGGGATGGATAAATTATTATGATTATTGATTCACACGCACATATCTTTCCAAATAATATTGCAAACAAAGCTTCGTCAAGCATTGGTAGCTTTTATAATATGTCTATGAGATATGATGGAACGCTCGAAACACTCTTTAAATGCGGAAATGAATGTGGTATCGACAAGTATGTTGTGCAATCTGTTGCTACTACAAAAAATCAAGTTGACAGTATTAATGAATTTATTGCTCAAACTGTTGATGATAATAAAGATAAGCTAATTGGGTTTGCAACATTTCATCCCGATAGCAACAATATTCAAAACCAAGTTGACAATGCCATAAAAATGGGTCTCAAAGGAGTTAAATTACACCCTGATTTTCAACGATTTAATATTGATAGCAAAAACGCTTTTAAGATTTATGAAGCGATTGAGGGCAGACTGCCACTCCTTATACATACAGGTGACCACAGAACTCAATACT
>JAAYPE010000101.1 GCA_012519975.1 Clostridiales bacterium | reverse complement strand
GCTTTCGATTTTCAACTAAACGATGAACATCGTAACCGTGCCCTATCCTCATTTATGCTAACACCCCTTAATTTATAAACGCTTTAAGCAATCTCAACAGAAATTATTTTCACATCCTGTGCAGGCTTATCTTGCAACGCTGTTTTTACATTTGCAATTTCATCAACAACATCCATTCCTTCAAACACTTGTCCAAACACTGTATGTTTAAAATCAAGCCACGGTGTTCCGCCTACTTCTTTGTAATTATCAATTACTTGCTGTGGAAATCCGTCATCTATCATACTTTCCATTTGTGGTATAAAAGATGGGTCTACCGTATCTGCCTGCACTATAAAAAACTGGCTTCCATTTGTGCAAGGCCCTGAGTTTGCCATTGACAAAGCTCCTCTAAGGTTATGAAGTTCTTGCGAAAACTCATCTTCAAAAGGAGTTCCCCAAATACTTTCTCCACCCATTCCTGTGCCGTTAGGGTCTCCACCCTGAATCATAAAATCTTTAATTACTCTATGAAAAATCAATCCATCGTAGTACCCATTTTTTGCGTGTGTTGTAAAATTCTCAACAGTTTTTGGAGCATACTGCGGAAATAGTCTTATTTTTATAGTTCCCATTGTTGTTGTCATTGTTGCTACCAATTCATCTTTTTGTGGCATTTGTAGTTGGTTCATAAAAATTATCCCCTTTTATTTTTTATATTTAATATTTACTGTTTTGAGAATTACCTTGCGAGGTGTTTACGATATTTGTTTCAACACTTTTATATTCTCCTGCAAATTTTTGCGACAGTTTCATAAGAAATCTTATTTTTTCATTTACAAGTTCTGCCTCAAAAGGCATTTTGACTTTTAATATAAGCTTAAATTGTGGTAGCACCCTACCTTCAACAGGTTCTTTAACCATATCAACATATGCAAATCCACTTTTAAATGCTTCCGACGCAAAAGCAACCACCGCTTCTTTGCTTGTAAAGGTTAAAAAAAACTTTACATCTCTTGGTGTTTTTCCATCGTCACTATATTTTCTTAATTTGCTTATAATGTTTTGCGTTTGAATTTCTTTTAGCTGATACTCGTCAGGATACAAAAGTTCAAAATACTCATTACCTCTTGGGTCAAACAAAATGCTAGTATCAGTATGTCTAAAAGCGGACTCTAAAAGCGCACTAAATATCCCCGACGCTTTTTGCGCACTTTTTTTAGAAATATAATACATCAAAAACGCATATCCCTTTGAGCATACAATTCCTCGTCCTGCAAATAACCCATCAATATGTTGCGAAATCATTGATTCTATGGTGTAAATATGAGCAAGCTCAGCATCGCTCACCAATCCGCCATCATAATCTTTCATATATATTTCCATATTTATTTTTACACAATGGTTATATTTTTCTGCCGGAAACTGCTCTGCAAGTGCCATATTGCACGACAAAAAAACAGGGAGGTTTTCAAAATCTTCAACATATTCACAAATCTCTATTTTCGGCTCAGGCCTTGGAGTAAAAAGCCCCATAAAATTCCTCCCAATTAATTTATTTTAACTATGTTAGTATATCATAATCACATCATCTTTTCAATACTCGTATCCCTGTTATAAGTCAATAAATAAGCGGTTTAATCTATACTAAAACACACAATATATTTTTATTTTACTATATTTGTTATGCCTTATATTGTCGGATTTTAACAAAAGTGCAATGATTTTCATATTCTAATATAAGAAATCAATTGGAGGTTATATTATGTATAGCTACAAAATGAATTTCGCAATACCTTTTCAGGTCAATGCAAGGAACGCAAATATGTTAAGCCACAAACTATCAAACCTCGACAGCCATATTTTTATAAGCAAGGAAGGGTGTTATAGAAAATGCAATGCAAAATCCGAACTCGGTCTGCTGTCTTTAAACATTGGTGAGGCTGACCATATACTATTGCAAATCAATGGTCAAAACTGTATATCTGACGCTAGTGCGATTCAAAAAATTTTTAACATTCTTCCATCATAAATGCACTATGCAAATTAAAATTATGTAATTAAATTTAATATATAGAATGGGTTTTGTTATGAGCATATTTTAAAGGGCATTTATTGTAAAATACAATAATGCCCTTGTTTTGTGTATAAATTAAAGCAAATAAAGTATGAATATAAAATGCAAAATACTTCCCGCTAGTACAAACATATGAAATGTTAAATGCATATATCTTGTACGCTTACCAATCAAATATAATATTGCTCCTATCGAATATAAAAACCCTCCAAAAAACAAATACCAAATTGACCTAGGGTCTACCACTTGAAGAATTGGCCTTATTGCAACTAATATGCACCATCCCATTGCAACATAGCATATTAAAGAGAACATTCTAAATTTATTAACATTAATCGAATTTAAAACAACGCCCAAAATTGCAAGTGCCCAAACTACACCAAATATTGTCCAAGCAAGGGTTTTGTCCACTTTTCTAACTGCGCACAAAGCTATTGGGGTGTAAGTACCTGCAATAAATAAAAATATTGAACATCTGTCTATTATTCTAAAGATTTTTTTGGACATATTTGTGTCTGGCAATGCGTGATAAACACTAGAAACTGTGTATAAAAAAAGAAGCGTTGTGCCATAAATAGCACCACTTATAACACCCCACAAATTTTGGTTTATTGTTGCAACTATTATACATCCTGCAAAAGCAATAATCGCAAACCAACATCCAATAATATGTGATGATGAGTTGAAAATTTCTTCTTCACTTATCCGTTGTGAGATTTTTGTGTTTTCATCTTTCTTTTTCATTAAAATTAACACCTGTCAATTCAATATGTTGATATCTATTGTAATTCAATAATATTGACAAAAAATGAACATTTTAAAAACAAAAAGGACAACAGTAAAAACCGTTGTCCTTAATACTATAAATTTATACTAATTCATCATACTTGCTACTTCATCGGCAAAATTATCTTCTCTTTTTTCAAGACCTTCACCCTTAGCAAATCTTGTAAAGCCAAGGACTTTTATTTCGCCACCGAGTTGTGTTGCAGTATCTTTAACATATTTTGCTACAGAGCTATGGTCTGTGCTCTTGACAAACTCTTGCTCCATAAGACAAACTTCTTTAAAATATTTTGAGATTTTTCCTGTGATAATGCCCTCTATAACTTTTTCAGGCTTATTTTTCATTTTCTCATCTTCATTAATTTGAGCTAAAAGAATACCTTTTTCGTGTTCGACTGTTTCTTGAGGTACAGAGCTTGAGTCAAGAAACTGTGGATTCATAGCTGCAACTTGCATTGCAACATCTTTGCCCATTGCGATAAACTCTTCGGCACTTGCTGTTTTTTCATCTGTATCAAAGTGAACCATAACACCAACAGTTCCACCACCGTGGATGTATGTTGCTACCGCACCCTCTATACGCTCAAAACGACGGATTTTGATATTCTCTCCAATTGAAAGAACCTTGTCTTGAAGATTTTCAACAACTTTTCTATCTGTTCCAAAAAGATTTTTCTCAAGAAGTGAATCAACATCAACTGGGTTTGATTCTACAACTGTTTTTGCAACATCCAAAACAAACTCTTGGAACTCTGCATTCTTAGCTACAAAATCTGTTTCTGCGTTAACTTCAACCATAACGCTAACATTCTTGCTTTCATCTGTATAGGTAAGAACAACACCTTCTGCTGCAATTCTGCTAGCTTTTTTTGTTGCTGCTGCAAGTCCTTTTTCTCTTAAAAAGTCTATCGCCTTATCCATATCTCCATCTGATTCAACAAGAGCTTTTTTACAATCCATCATACCGACTCCTGTTTTTTCACGAAGAGCCTGAACATCTTTTGCGGTGAACGCCATAAAAATTCCTCCTATATAATAAATCTAAAATTGTGCTTTATTCAAAATAAGCCCGCGCAATTAAGCACGGGCATTTCATTGTGATTACTCAGCTACCTGCTCATTTTCTTTTTCTTCAGAAGCTTCTTCTGTTTGCTCGCCTTGTCTTCCCTCAACCACAGCGTCTGCCATAGCTGCTGTAATAAGTCTAACTGCACGAATAGCATCATCATTACCAGGAATTACATAGTCTATTTCATCTGGGTCACAGTTTGTATCAACAATAGCTATGATTGGAATTCCAAGTTTTTTTGCTTCTGCAACAGCGATTCTCTCTTTACGAGGGTCAACAATAAACATTGCTGCTGGTTGACGCTTCATTTCTGTAATTCCACCCATAAACTTTTCAAGCTTTTCGATTTCAAGTTTAAGCTTCATTACCTCTTTTTTTGGAAGCAAGTCAAAAGTGCCGTCTTCTTCCATTGCTTTTAGCTGTGCAAGTCTTTTAATTCTGCGTTGAATTGTTTTAAAGTTTGTAAGCATACCGCCAAGCCAACGAGCGTTTACAAAAGGCATACCGCAACGAAGTGCTTCCTCACGAACTGAGTCTTGAGCCTGCTTTTTTGTACCTACAAAAAGAATTTCTTCTCCCTGTGCTGAAAGCTCGCGAACGAACATATAAGCGTCTTCAAGCTTTTTAACAGTTTTTTGAAGGTCGATGATATAAATACCATTACGCTCTGTGAAGATGTACTCATCCATTTTAGGGTTCCATCTTCTTGTTTGGTGACCAAAGTGAACACCTGCTTCAAGCAATTGCTTCATTGAAACTACTGACATAATAAAAATCCTCCTAAGTTTTACCTCCGCACAGCTTTTAAAGATTTGAAACACTACAACTCTTGCAATGCACTAACAAACCAAACACCGTGCGTGTGTTTTGCCACGAAATTATATCATACAATGACAAAAATTTCAAGTACCTTTTTATCATTAATAAATCAATTATCAAAAAGATTATTTTGAAGGCTAAAAAGCTCTGACTTCCTTGCTTTTTCTTCTTTTGTTTCAAGCTTCATTATACCATTATTATCTACAATTATTATACTTCCCTCGCCTGTGTCTACTGGCAACTTTTCTATAGGAATATTTATCATTTCACCATCATCTTTTTCACAAACTGCAATACCTGATTCAATTCTATCTACTATATATTTTTGCATTATGCAAGCTCCCTTTCAGTAATATAGGTTAAGTTTGAACCGTCACTGCCAACTACTATTATTCCATTTTTATCCGTTCGCTTATAATTTATATCATACTTATTTAAAAGTTCTACAACCTCTTCGTGTGGATGTCCATACGAGTTATCTTTTCCACAAGATATTACAGAAAAACTTGGATTTACCGCTTGTAAAAATCGTTCTGTATTAGATGTGTTACTACCGTGGTGACCCATCTTTAAAACATTCGAGCGAATATCATAGCCACTGCTTATCAGTTCTTGCTCAACTTGTGATTCTGCATCCCCCGTAAATAAAAAGCTTGTATCGCCAAAACTCAATTTTATTACAACAGACATATTGTTTAAATTTTTGGACTGATTTGATGGAGATAATATTGCAAAATTCGCATCTCCAAACTCATATTCATTAAAAGGGGTTGCGGCAATAACATTTGCTCCAGAATTTTTAACCGCTATCAAAAAATTTTCATACCCTTTTGTTGTTGGCATATTTTGTTCTGACAATCTTGGCATTATCACATTTTTTATTTCAAAACTCTCAATAATCGTTTCCATTGCTCCAATATGATCAGAGTGCGGATGCGTTGCGATTATGTAATCTACTCTATCTACGCCATTATTTCTTAGGTATTTTATTATTTTCTCATCGTTATTTTTCTCGCCCGAATCAATAAGCATTGTGTTGTCACCAATTTTTATAAAAATACAATCTCCTTGACCAACATCAATAAAATGAACAGACAACGGATAATTATCAATATTAGAATCCGTTTTAAGCCCTGCTTTTTGATATGCATCTTCCCACGGCGCAAAAATAGAAATTGCAATTATTATTATAAAAACAAGTAATGATGACACCCATTTTTGATTATTATTTATATTTTTTGCCATTATTTCTCTTCCTATTGTTTTTTCTTGGTGGATTTGAAGTTTTATAATTCCCCTTATTATTCCCTTGGTTGTTGCTTGATTGTCTTACAAGACATTTTTCATAGTTTCCTATCAAATCGGTTCGTCCTGCTTTTTGCAAAGCTTCAATCACAAGTTCTTTGTTTTTAGGATTAAAATATTGCAACAAAGCCCTTTGCAAAGCTTTATCCTTAGAGCTTTTCGCCACATAAACAGGCTCCATTGTATATGGGTCAAGTCTTGTGTAAAACATACAAGTCGAAATTGTTCCCGGTGTTGGATAAAAGTCCTGAACCTGCTCTGGTCGTATTCTTTCTTTTTTCAAAAACTGAGCAAGCTCAATAGCATCCGACAGCTCACACCCAGGGTGAGAAGACATAAGATAAGGGACTAAATACTGCTCTTTCCCCATACTTTTAGATAACTCAAAATATCTCTTAGAAAAACGAAGATATGTTTCTATATGTGGTTTTCCCATTTTATCAAGAACTTGTGCTGAACAATGCTCTGGAGCTACTTTTAACTGCCCGCTCACATGATGTTCTACAAGCTCTTTAAAAAATCTCTCGTTATTATCTGCCAGCATATAATCATACCTTATACCTGAACGGATAAAGACTTTTTTAACCTTTGGTAGTTTTCGCAAATCTCTTAAAATTTCTATATAATCGCTATGGTCTGCTTTAAGCTGTTTACAAGGAACTGGTGCAAGACATTTTTTGCCCTTGCACAATCCATTTTTTAATTGTTGTTGGCACGAAGGGTTGCGAAAATTTGCAGTAGGACCTCCAACATCGTGAATATACCCTTTAAAATTTGAAGACTGAGTTAGTATTTTCGCCTCTTTTATTATTGATTCTTTGCTTCTTGATGTAATAAATCTACCTTGATGAAATGCTATAGAGCAAAAATTGCAAGCACCAAAACACCCTCTGCTATGTGTAATAGAAAACTCAACTTCTTCAATTCCTGGAACACCGCCAAACTTTTCATAAGACGGGTGATATGTTCTTTCATACGGTAAATCATAAATTAGGTCAAGTTCCTGTTGAGTTAGAGGTGGCATTGGAGGGTTTTGAACAAGCATTTTTGAATCGTGCCTTTGTTTAATCAATTTTCCTCTTATATGGTCTTGCTCATCTTGTTGAATACGGCAAGCCTTTGCATATTCTTTTTTGCTATTTAATATATTTTCAAAACTTGGGCATTCTGCTCCCATTAGTGGTGTTTCTCTTACATCTACTGCATAACAAGTACCTTTAACATCTGTTATTTTAGAAATCGGCTCACCGTTTGACAATCTGTTTGCAATTTCTATAGTTTGATTTTCACCCATTCCAAATGAGATTAAATCCGCTTTTGAATCAAATAATATTGACGGTCTTATTTCATTATCCCAATAATCATAGTGAGCAAATCTACGAAGCGATGCCTCAAGACCACCTATAACAATTGGAACATCTCCATACGCCTGTCTTATTAAATTACAATAAACTATAACTGCCCTGTCTGGCCTTTTACCCATTTTTCCGCCAGCTGTGTAAGCATCTTTACTGCGTTTCTTTTTTGCAACGGTATAATGTGCAACCATTGAATCAATGTTTCCTGATGAGACAAAAAAGCCTAACCTTGGGCGGCCAAATTGCTCAAAATCCTCGGTTGTATTCCAGCGTGGTTGCGACAAAACAGCAACTCTATAACCCTGACTTTCAAGCACTCTTGTTATGATTGCTGTACCAAAACTTGGATGGTCAACATAAGCATCACCTGTTACATAAACAAAGTCTACGCCATCCCACCCTTTTTCTGCTACTTCTTGTTTTGTTATTGGCAAAAAATTATTCATTTGATTGTTCCTGTTCTTCATTTTCATCCTTTTCCTGTGCTGTATTTGAGGACATTGCGTTCATTTCAAGCCACTGTTGCTTTGTTATGAGCACCTTTCTTGGCTTGCTACCTTCAAACTCTCCTATAATTCCCCTGCCTTCAAGCTCATCCACCATTCTTGCAGCTCTTGCATATCCTACTTTTAGCTTTCTTTGTAACAGGGTTGTCGATGCTTGTCCCGCTTCTACAACAACTTCAATAGCCTTTGGTAACAACTCGTCAGAGTCGTCTCCATCGTCACTTGCAAGTGCAGAGCCTTTTTTACCGCCTGTTGCTGCCGCTTGGCGTTCAATCTCTTCTACAACATCTTCATCGTATTCGCACTGTTCTTGCTCTTTTATGTAGTTTATAACTGTTTCGACTTCCTTATCAGAAGTGTAACAGCCTTGTATTCTGATAGGTTTAGATGTTCCAACAGGATAATATAGCATATCTCCGTTTCCTAACAGTTTTTCTGCTCCTGCCATATCAAGTATCGTTCTTGAGTCAACTTGCGAAGAAACCGAGAGTGCTATTCGGCTTGGAATATTTGCTTTTATTATACCTGTAATAACATCAACCGATGGCCTTTGTGTTGCAATTACAAGGTGTATTCCCGCTGCACGAGCCATTTGAGCTAAACGACAAATCGAATCCTCAACCTCATTCGGTGCTGCCATCATAAGGTCTGATAGCTCGTCAATAAATATCACTATTTGTGGCATCTTTGGCGTGTCTGGTTTATCTTTTATAGACTCGTTATAACCTGAAATATCTCTAACATTGTTTTCTGAAAAAGTTTTGTATCTGTCTAGCATTTCTTTAACTGCCCAGCCAAGCGCACCCGACGCTTTTCTAGGGTCTGAAACAACTGGAGATAATAAGTGTGGAATTCCATTGTATACAGTAAACTCAACTTGCTTTGGGTCAATCATTACAAGTTTTACCTCATCCGGTGTTGCATTATATAATATGCTTAAAATCATCGAGTTTAGGCACACCGATTTACCCGAGCCTGTTGTTCCTGCAATTAAAATATGGGGCATTTTTGCAAGGTCTGCGCACATCATTTGCCCTGCAATATCTCTGCCTAATGCAACATTCAGTTTGCTTTTTGCACTTTTATACTTAGGTTCTTCTAAAAGCTCACGAAGTGTAACCATAGATTTTATTTTGTTAGGGACCTCAATTCCTACTGCCGCTTTATTTGGAATTGGCGCTTCAATACGCACGCCAGACGCTGCAAGATTTAGTGCTATATCATCTGCAAGACCCGTTATTCTGCTGATTTTTACACCCGCCGCAGGGGACAGCTCATAACGAGTTACAGTAGGCCCTCTTGATATGTCTACTATTTTTGTTTCTACACCAAAGCTTTTGAGTGCGTCCACTAATTTTTCAGCATTTTGTTTAAGCTCGGCACTAAAGTTCTCGCCAGAAGACGCCTTTGGTGGCGCAAGGCAATCAATAGGTGGCATATTATAATTTTGATTGTTATGATTTTCGATTATTTCACTTTTAAAACTATCATCACTAGACTTTTCGTCTGGAGTGTTCAAAACTTTTGCTTGTTCACTAGTGTTTGCTGCCTTTTTTATTATATCATCAAGCAAAATCGGCTTTGTATCCTCTAAACTATCATCAGGTACTTCCTGCACTTCAGATTCGTTTTTCAACTCCTCATCTAGCTCTATGTCAATTTTCGATTTTTTATTTCTCTTATGCTCTTTTGGCTCGTCATTTTGCACATCGCTTGAAGTTGGCCCTAGGTTTACATCTGGATTGAACCTTGCTCTTCTTTCTTCAATTTCTTTTGCTGTTTTCTCTATGTAATCCCCTGTAAACTCTCCCGCTTTTTGAACAGGTGTTTTAAATGCATTATAAAGATTAATCAATGTTGTTCCCGTCATTATCATTAATGTTACAAAAATCAATAAAACAATAGTTATGCTTGCTGTGATTTTTTCAGGAAAAAGCTTTAGTATTGCACCACCAATTATTGCACCTACTGCCCCACCGTTTTTGCTACTAAGCCCCGTTTTATATGCCTGAGAAATACTATCAAAATAGCTTGGCGGAGATGAAGTGCTTGAAAATATAAAAATAGCAGCACAAAATAGCGAGGTTAAAAAGAATGCCTCGCCAACTTTAATTCCTATATTATCTGTTGGTTTATCCATAGCCGCCATAATAGATACATAAAATAATATTAACGGTAAAATAAATGCACAAACACCTAACACACCAAAAAGAACACTGCGCAAAGTAGCCCAAGCATTTCCCCCAGGTATTAGGCAAACGCTTAGATTGAAAATCGCCGATGCAAAAATAACTACAGCCCAAATTTGCCTTTTCGCCCTTAGCTGTTGCTCTTTTTGAATATACATTTTTCCGTTTGGCGTGTTTTTGCTCTTATTTGCAGAGCCTTTATTTTTTTTTGAAGAAGATGGCTTTTTTTTCGTGGTATTTGCCATTTCGCTATCACTCCATAAAAGATAAAATAAGTTTTAAAAAAGTTATGCCATAAAAGTTTCAACCAAACCTGCAACTATTACCGAGATACCAATTACAAGGCAGTAATAACCAAAGAGTTTAAATTTGTCTGTTTTTACAAGCCACTCAAGAGCTTTAATTGCTGCAAATCCTACAACCGCAGATGTTATCACCCCGATAATAACAGGCAACACATCAATATCAAAGCCTGATTTTGCAACACCTTTAAACTCTACAAGATTTGCTGCAAGAATAGCCGGTGTTCCTAAAACAAAAGAATATCGAACTATATATTCCTTTGAAACACCGCAAAGCATTCCTGTAGAAATTGTAGAACCCGAGCGAGAAACTCCAGGCAATCCAGCTGCCATTAATTGTGCAAAACCAACTGCTGTTGCGTCTTTTGTTTTTACAAATTCCCTTGGATTTTTGTTTTTGTTTGCAACTTTTGTACCATACAGCAATAAAAAAGCAGTAAACAAAAAGCAAAAGCCCTCTAAGATAATATCATCATCTTCAGAAAATCGTGCAAGAACATCCATAACTCTGATGTCTGCACCAACAGGTATCATCAAAATCAAAAGTGGCAAGCACGAAACAATAAGCATTATAAGCATTCTGCGTGACTCATCCATACTTTTGAAGCTAAATTTGCCTGTAACAACATCTTTTATAGTTCTTCCAAGCTCAAGTATAAGCTCCCAAAAGGTTTTGTAATAAACAAGTATTACAGAAACAAGTGTACCAATATGTAAAAACACTGAAAGCGTGAGCGAGCCTTCCCCGCCAATACCCATAAAGTGTTGAAATATCGACAAATGTCCACTGCTTGAAACAGGTAAAAACTCCGTAAGACCTTGAACAATTCCAAGCACAATTGCATTAATTATATTCATTTGCAAAAATCCTCCAAAAATAGTTTGTGTAAAATATATGTAAAACAATAGTATCTTTTGCATCTGCTAAATCAACACAACAGGCTATTGTTTATATTAAAAATTATCTATTATTATATACCATTATAATTCCGGCTCTTCTTCATTGTTATTTTCCTCTTGCTTGTACTTGTCGCTTCTTTTAGGTTTTGGGTTATTTTCAATCATATCATAAAGGCAAGTCAAAGCGTCTGACAAACTGCCTATATTATCAATAAGCCCTTCTGATACAGCGCTCTCTCCATCAAGCACTGTTCCAACATCCATAATAAGCTCGCCCGTTTTTAGCAAAAGCTCCCTAAATCTCTCTGGCGGTATATTAGAGTTTTCTGATACGAAACGAATTATCCTATCTTGCATTTTATCAAAATAAGAAAGCGTTTGCGGAACACCTAACACAAGTCCATTCATACGCACTGGGTGAATTGTCATCGTAGCAGACGGAGTAATAAATGACTGCTTTGCCGACACTGCAAGTGGTACGCCTATTGAATGGCCACCACCAAGAACTAATGACACCGTTGGAGTTTGCATACCTGCAACAAGCTCTGCTATTGCAAGACCTGCCTCAATATCGCCCCCAACTGTGTTGAGTATTATTATAAGACCCTCTATTTCCTCGCTCTCTTCAATTGCAACAAGTTGTGGAATAACATGCTCATATTTAGTTGTTTTTGTCTGTGGGGGTGCTGTATAATGCCCCTCAATTTGACCTATTATTGTAAGGCAATGAATAAAATGCCCGTCCTTTTCAACTGTTATAGAGCCTGATTCTGTTATTTGTTGCAACTTATCATCAGTATCAAAGTTCTCATCATCTGACCCACCTCGCTCTGGCTCGATTCCCGGTGGTACACCAAATGGTGCGGAGGGTGTTGTAAAATCAGATAAAAAATTATTTTTAGGATTGCTCATAAATGCGCCTCCATTCATTTTGTTGTAACTATTGTTACCAAAATGATGTGCATCTATGAGTAGTTTTTGATTTTCGCGTTATTATACCATTTTTTATTAAAAAGAGCAATATATATGAGCTGTTATAAAATATTTTGAATATCTATACAACTTATAGTTGTACGCTATTAATTTAATTGACAAACACTTTTTAATGTTATAGAATAAAGTTTGTTAAAAAATTAGAAAAGTCTATTCTAGGAGGATGAATATTTTGGGATATACTATTGCTCAAAAAATAATAAAAAACCACCTTGTAAGCGGTGAAATGATAGCTGGCAACGAAATCGGGATTAGAATTGACCAAACTCTTACACAAGATGCAACGGGTACAATGGCATACCTTGAGTTTGAGGCTATGGGTGTTGAGCGTGTTAAAACAGAGCTTTCTGTAGCTTATATTGACCATAATACTTTGCAAACAGGGTTTGAAAATGCAGACGACCACAAGTTTATTCAAAGTGTTGCAAAAAAAAGAGGCATACTTTTTTCTAGACCTGGTAATGGTATTTGTCATCAAGTTCATCTTGAGCGTTTTGGTATTCCTGGTAAAACTCTTATAGGTTCAGATAGCCATACACCAACTGGTGGCGGAATGGGTATGCTTGCAATTGGTGCAGGTGGTCTTGATGTCGCTGTTGCGATGGGCGGTGGCGCATACTATATTACTATGCCTAAAATGGTTCGAATAAACCTTACCGGAAAACTTGCTCCTTGGGTTGCTGCAAAAGATGTAATCCTTGAAGTTTTACGCATTATGTCCGTTAAAGGTGGAGTTTCTAAGATAATTGAATACGGTGGCGAAGGTGTTAAATCGCTTTCCCTGCCTGAGAGAGCTACAATTACAAATATGGGTGCTGAGCTTGGCGCCACTACTTCTCTTTTCCCTTCTGACGATATCACCCGTGAATTCCTTAAAGCACAAGGCCGTGAAGAAGATTGGTGCGAGCTTGTAGCTGACAGTGACGCAGTTTATGATGAGGTTATCGAAATTGACCTGTCTAAATTAACTCCAATGGCTGCTATGCCACATAGTCCTGACAATGTAAAACCCGTTGAGGAGATTGGCGCTATTTCAATAGACCAAGTTTGCATTGGCTCTTGCACAAACTCCTCACTTTCAGATATGCTTAAGGTCGCAGCTATTTTAAAGGGCAAAAAAGTTGCTCCAAATGTAAGTCTTTCAATTGCTCCAGGTTCTATGCAAGTTCTTAATATGCTAGCTCTTAATGGCGCTTTGTCTGATATGATAGCTGCCGGTGCTAGAATTCTTGAATCTGCTTGTGGCCCTTGTATTGGAATGGGTCAATCTCCAAACTCGAAGGGCGTATCTTTGCGTACATTTAATAGAAACTTTGAGGGGCGTTCTGGCACTGCTGATGCTGGCATTTATTTGGTAAGCCCTGAGGTTGCTGCTGCATCTGCAGTCACTGGTGTTTTAACAGACCCGCGCACACTCGGCGATGTACCAAATATTGAAATGCCAAAAAGCTTTATCATAAATGATAATTTAATCGAGTTGCCTGCAAGCTCTGATGATGCGAAAAATATAGAGGTAGCTTATGGTCCAAACATTAAGCCATTCCCAACATCTAATGCTCTTGATAATGATATCTGCGCTAGCGCAATCCTAAAGGTTGGCGACAATATCACAACCGACCATATTATGCCAGCTGGTGCAAAAATTTTGCCTTATCGCTCTAACATACCTTTTCTATCACAATTTTGTTTTAAACAATGTGATGAAAATTTTGCACAAAACTGTAAAGAGCAAGGCAAAGGTATTATAATTGGTGGAGCAAACTATGGACAAGGCTCTTCTCGTGAGCACGCAGCTTTAGTTCCACTTTATCTTGGCATCAAAGCTGTTGTTACAAAATCTTTTGCTAGAATACACTGTGCAAACCTTATTAACGCTGGTATTCTACCATTTACTTTTGAAAATACTAGTGACTATGATAAAATCACTCAAGGCGATAAGCTTTGCTTGCCAAATGTTCGCAACCTTATTGATAATAACTCACCTGTTGTGTTAAAAAATATTACTAAAAATGAAGAATATCCACTCTGCTATGATTTTTCTAAAAGGCAAAAAGATATTTTGCTTGCAGGCGGATTATTAAATTACACACGAGAAAACATATAAAACCAATTTAGAAAGGAAGTTATTTTAAAATGCGTGAAGCAGAAATTAAAAACGCTGTTGAAAAGTTTGAAACACTTGTACGCTCACAGCTAGACCGCTCCGACACTATCAAGGCACAAAAAGACTTTGTAGACTTTGAGGCTCTTGATAAAATCGTTATCGGTGTATGTGGTGGCGACGGAATTGGTCCTATTATTACAAAAGAATCAGCACGAGTTCTTGAGCATATGCTAAAGGACGATGTAAAAGCAGGAAAAGTTGAATTTAAGGTTATTGACGGCCTTACTATTGAAAACCGTGCAGAGGTTATGAAGGCAATCCCAGACGATGTTCTTGAAGAGCTTAAATCGTGCCACGTTATACTTAAAGGCCCAACTACTACTCCACAGGCTGGAGATAATTGGCCAAACATTGAGAGCGCAAATGTTGCAATGCGTAAAGAGCTTGACTTGTTTGCAAACATTCGCCCCGTTCGTGTTCCTGAACAAGGAATTGACTGGACTTTCTTTCGTGAAAATACTGAGGGTGCTTATGCAGTTGGCTCTCTTGGTGTAAATGTTACTGACGACCTTGCTTTGGATTTTGTAGTTACAACTACTGAAGGCACAGAAAGAATTGCAAAACTTGCTTATGATTATGCAAGAAAAAATAAAAAAGAAAGAGTTTCTATCATCACTAAAGCAAATGTTATTAAAACAACTGATGGAAAATTCTTAAACATATGTAAAGATATTGGAAAAGGATATCCGGAAATTATTACAGATGAATGGTATATTGATATTACTACCGCAAAACTTATTGATGAAAAACGCCGTACCGACTTTAAGGTTTTTGTTTTGCCAAACCTTTATGGTGACATTATTACCGACGAAGCTGCAGAGTTTCAAGGTGGTGTTGGTACTGCCGGCAGTGCAAATATTGGTAAGCGTTATGCTATGTTTGAAGCGATTCACGGCTCTGCACCTCGTATGATTAACGAAGGGCGTGGCGATTATGCAGACCCTTGCTCTATGCTTCGTGCTTCTGCTCTTCTTCTATCTCATATTGGCAGACAAGATAAAGCAGACTTGCTTGAAAGAGCTTTAGACATTTGTATGTATGAAGAAAAATCAATAGCTATTACTGGTCGTGAAAACGGATGTACTTGCCGTGAATTTGGCGACTATGTGATGGAAACCGTAAAGAAAATTAACGGTTAAAAAGTTTTTAAATTAAGTATAAAGGAGTTCTAGTAGATGGCAACGAATAAATATATTTCTATGTCGGTTATTAAAAGGCTCCCTCGCTATTATCGTTTTCTTAGCAATTTAAAAGACGACGGTATTTCTCGCATATCTTCAAAAGAACTATCTAATAGGATGGGACTTACAGCTTCACAAATTAGGCAAGACCTTAATTGCTTCGGGGGATTTGGACAGCAAGGATACGGATATAATGTTGAAACATTGTATGAAGAAATCGGCAAAATTCTTGGTGTAGATCAAGGATTTAAAATGATTCTTGTAGGTGCTGGTAATCTTGGGCGTGCAATTGCTACCCATATGTCTTTTCAATCACGCGGTTTTGAGCTTATCGGTATTTTTGATAAAAATCAGGCAATCGCAGGTGAAATGATTAAAAATATTCCTATTCGCAGTATTAATGTTCTTGATGATTTTTGTAAAGAAAATCTTCCGGTTGTTGCTGCTCTTTGTATTCCATCAAGCGAAAGTGAAGAAATTGTTGACCAGCTTGTAGCCCTTGGAATTAAAGGTTTTTGGAATTTTACCCACTTTGATATTCTTGCAAAATATCCTGATGTTGCAGTTGAAAACGTCCATTTAAGTGATAGTATTATGACTTTAAGTTATCAAGTGATGAACACTGCTTGATTTTAGGTGCTTTTAAATATGAAACAAATTCTAAATATAAAACCCCTTGATATTGTGCCTTTTTCTAAAGGTTTTATCGTTGTTATCGCTGACGGTCACGACTCACAAGGGAACTTAAAAATTTCTTTTTTATCTTATGATATCTCATCAAACAAGCTTGCACATAGCACTAAAAGTGTGTACCTTTTAAATAAATTTGGCTCTAATTTCAATATTATTTCAGAGCAAATTAGTGATTTTATTTCTTGTGCCGTTGGCATTTTTCCAAACAAAAGAATTCACCTTGTTTATCCAACTGGTGAAATGGGTACTTTTGATAGTGATGGTACTCTTCTTTGGACTGGAGATTTAATATATCACGATTCCCCTGTTCGTTCTATTGCTGTTGATGACAAATTTATATGGTGTACAGTGCCAGAGCATAATTCAATTATTCGCTACTCACCTTTGTCAAAAAAGGTAGATTTCAGAATAGGTGGAGAAAACTCTAAAGTGTTAAAAAGACCAATGTCGGTTTTAAAAATTGACGACGCTCTTTTTGTTTGCAATAAAGACTCAAATAACATTAGCAAAATAAGTCTTGATAATTTTGTTGTTAATGTTTATAAAGCTTTTGAAGAGCCCGTTTTAAGATACCTCACTATTCAAGGTTATGAAGTTGTTGTTTTGTCATCTGGAATTTATATTTTATGATGATATTATGCTATAAGTTTAATTTGATGAATTTTCTATAGTTATAAGTGTAAAATTTGATAATATAGCACAAAAAAGAGGTGGATTTTTCTCCATCTCTTTTTATTTATCTTCCCATTTAAAAACATTTTTATACGTAGTTTAGTTATAATGTCCTTTATCGCATTTATTATATTAAGGAGATGTTGGTAAATGTTGGAGGTTAGAAACTACCCAAACATATTTGTGCACGGTATGCTCGGTTGGGGAGAAACTGACAAAATGTATGACAAAATGCCGTATTGGGGTATGATTTGTGGTTCGCTTGTAGACAAGCTCGAAAAGCGTGGATTAGAAAGTTATGCTATAAAAGTTGGTGCATTGGCCACAAGCTGTGCAAGTATCCTGTGCATAAAACGGCTTGGTTGAACTCGCATATTTATGATAAATTGGTGCAATAAATCCAGATTTAAAAGATGGATAAGAGCCAACGCTCACATCATAAACACCCGTTTTTCTTTCATTAATCACTTGTGCTATCTTCTCAACCCTATTTGTAGCATTGGCTAGCTTTTCTTGAATTTGCTCTTCTGATTCGACATTGCCAATGATGATATCATTGTTAGGCATAGCTACTGAAAACGCTGCGTCCAGTGGTCGATTGGCTGATTTCTCTATGTATTGCATCAAATTTCCACAACTACCAGCACAGCTTGCCACAGCATAAAAATAGATATCGTCCACTAAATACTTTGCCACAAAATCAAGCACCATTTGAGGCGGAACCCAAGCGTAAGTAGGAAAAACTAAACCAACAGAGCCATTATATTCTGGCATAGGTTTACCAGCCATAATTTCTGCAATAGAAAATATTTTATCTTTTGTTAATTCTCCCAGTCGCTTTGCTATATAAAGCGAGTTTCCTGTTCCTGTAAAATAAAATATCATATAGCAATTTTCCTCTTAATCTATAATATTTGCATAACCAAAAAACTCATAACCCCTTTTTTCTTCAGCACTTCCTCCTACCTGAAAGTTGAAGTCAGCCCCATAATGCTTAGAAGCAACAGCATAATGGCAAAGAGCTATTCCTATATCTACTCTTGTAAGCTTATATATAATCGACATAGGTGGCTTGAGTATTTGACGATAAACGAGTATTTTATCAGCCTTTTTCTCAAAATACCAAGGCTGAAAATTCATTCCTGACGGAGCTATGCGAATTGCGTTTACTCCTTTATCCTCTGTATCATTGGTTATTTCAGAAATCTTTTTACGCTTGAATTGCGATAGTTCACGGTTTGGTGACCCTTGAACTTTACCAAAGGCAAGAACAACAATATCCGACGGTTTGCGATTTTCGCCTGCATCTTTTGATGCACCAAGCCATACACCACCCAGTCCGCGAGCGTTCAACCACAACATAAGCTGTTGACCGACAAATCCCGCATTTTCCTGCTCGCCTTCTTCACCTTTCCCGCTGATAACCAAATAATGCGGAGCCTTTACATTAAACATTCCCTTTGTTGATGTTACAAAGCGATAATTTAAAGTCACATCTGGGAAAAGTGGTTCAAAACCCTTAATTGCTTCTTTGACTTCCTCTAACTCCGCTGAACTAAGTGGCTTTTCAATATATTTTCTACAAGACTTTCGTTGACTAATTGAACTAAATAAATCCATTTTTTATTCTCCTTCACTACAAATAATAGAATCAATATCTACAAAAAGCTGTTTTAATGGTTCATAAGCGTTTAAATTTAGGTGATAAAAAGTCATAGTACCCTCCTTACGCATATAAACCACACCTGCATCCTTCATTATTTTAAGATGATGGGATACAGCAGGCCGAGACAAGTGTGTACACGCTGTAATTTCTACAACTCGCATTCCCTGTTCACACGACCTATGCATCATAGCAACCAAAATAGATTGCCGTACCTCGTCGCCAATCGCTGTAAGGATAGGACGACATTCATTAAAGCCCTCTTCAATTGCCTGAATAGTTATTTCATTTTTATCTATCATAGACAAAACCCTCCTTCTATTACTAGTATATTGTTATTTTTATACACACTTGTTTTTTGAATTTAGGGTTATTAGTTTAAATGGTTAAACCAACGAACCATATTGATAGTATATAAGCTTTATCCTTTCTTGTCAACAAATAAATATAATTTTGCTAGGATTTATTTATTCGTAACTTTGTTTTCTATCTTCATAAACCCAAAAATGCTAATCTCAACTAAGAAATCAGCATCTTTTTTAAAAATATATAATCTTTTTCATCTCATAGGCACAGACTATGTCACGGCATAGAAATCAAGTGTTACCCTATGGCTTTAAATTTGTGCTATCATTATCACAATGTAAATATGAGAGGATAGATTTTATGAAAATATCAATTATTGGATACCCGCGTGTGGGAACCCTTAGAGAGTTAAAGCATACTTCAGAAAAATATTTCAAAGATTTAATAACAGCACAAAGTCTTGAGCAAACTGCAAAAGAGCTTCGTCGTACCCACTGGAGTGTTCAACAAAATAGCAATATTGACTTAATATCATCAAACGATTTTTCTTTTTATGATAACACGCTTGATACCGCTTTTTTGTTAAATGTTATCCCCGAAAGATACAAGGCTCTAGAGTTATCTCCGCTTGATACATACTTTGCTGCTGCAAAAGGTTACCAAGGAAAAAACGGCGATGTAAAAGCATTTGCTATGAAAAAATGGTTTAACACCAACTATCATTATATGGTTCCTGAAATTGATGACAGTACAAAAATCAAGCTAGTCGGCACAAAGCCTTTTGACGAATTTGTCGAGGCAAAAGAGCAAGGAATAATCACAAAGCCTGTGATAATCGGTGCATTCACATTTTTAAAATTAACACGATTTACAGGCACTAAAAATGCTTTAGATTTTGTTGACGACATTGCAAAAGCATACTGCGAAATTCTTGCAAAATTCAATACTTTGGAGGTGCAATGGGTGCAGTTTGATGAGCCGTATCTTGTTTGTGATTTAACCAATGAGGACATTGACTTGTTTGATAGGCTTTACAGTAAAATTTTAGGCTCTAAGAATGATGTTAGGGTTCTACTACAAACCTATTTTGGAGATGTTAGAGATTGTTATGACACAATAATCAAACTTGATTTTGACGGGATAGGACTTGATTTTGTAGAGGGCAAGCAATCACTTTCTCTTGTGGAAAACCACGGTTTTCCTGCTGAAAAAACATTGTTTGCAGGAGTAGTAAACGGCAAAAACATATGGCGTAACAATTATAAAAACACACTCAAAATAATAGATGAATTACAAAAGCATTGTGATAATATTATTTTAAACACATCTTGTTCACTTCTACATACCCCCTACACCCTCGACAATGAAACAAAGCTTGATAATAAGTATAAAAAGCTTTTTTCGTTTGCACAGGAAAAACTGACAGAACTTTCAGAATTAAAAACTATTTTAGAATCTTCAAATCCCACAAATGAGGAAAAATATATCTGCAATGCATCTCTTTTTGCAGAAAACAGAAATTGCTCTAATGAAGCGGTTCAAAAAAAGGTTGCGTCATTGACCGATAAAGATTTTACAAGACTTCCATCATTTGAAGAGCGTGAAGAAATTCAAAAAAAGATTTTTAATTTACCCTTGTTTCCTACAACAACTATTGGTTCTTTTCCGCAAACAGCTGATGTAAAAGCAAATCGTTCTTCTTTTAAAAAAGGTGAAATATCAGAGTCTCAATACAAGGAATTCAATAAAAATAAAATTGAAGAATGTGTAAAAATGCAAGAGCAACTTGGGCTTGATGTTCTTGTTCACGGTGAGTTTGAACGCAATGATATGGTTGAATATTTTGGCGAGTTTCTTGACGGATACCTTTTTACCGAAAATGCGTGGGTGCAATCTTATGGCACTCGTTGTGTAAAACCACCTGTAGTGTGGGGAGATATTTCAAGAAAAAATCCGATAACAGTCGAGTGGTCAACCTACGCACAAAGCCTTACAAAAAAGCCAATGAAAGGTATGCTAACAGGACCCGTAACTATACTTAATTGGTCGTTCCCGCGTGAGGACATATCTCTAAGGGAGTGTGCTTTTCAAATTGGTCTTGCTATTCGTGAAGAGGTGCTTGACCTAGAAGCAAACGGCATTAAAATTATTCAAATAGATGAAGCTGCACTTAGAGAAAAATTACCGCTTCGTAAATCTGATTGGAAAAGTGAATATCTTGATTGGGCAATCCCCGCTTTTAGAATGGTTCATAGCGGTGTTAAGCCAGAAACACAAATTCATACACATATGTGTTATAGCGAATTTGACGATATTATCAAGGATATAGATAATATGGATGCTGATGTAATAACTTTTGAGGCATCACGCTCTGACCTTACAATATTAGAGACGCTAAAGCAAAGTAATTTCAAAACAGAGGTTGGCCCTGGTGTTTATGACATACATTCTCCACGAATTCCAAATGTTGAAGAAATAAAAATAGTACTTCGTAAAATGCTTGCAAATATTTCAGCGTCTAAGCTGTGGGTTAATCCAGATTGTGGACTAAAAACGAGAGGAATTGCCGAAACTGTGTCTAGCCTTGAAAATTTGGTACAAGCGGCAAAGGAAATCAGAAATGAAAACGGTTGAATTTTTTGAAAAAAAGCAAGTTTTTTCCTTTGAAGTTTTTCCACCAAAACGCACAGCACCGATAGAAACAATTTATAACACCTTGGATGAGCTAAAGGACCTACACCCTGATTATATCAGCGTAACCTATGGTGCTGGTGGGTCGTTGAACAACAATAAAACTCTTGAAATTGCGTCAAATATTAAAACTCGTTATAATTTTGAAAGTGTTGCACATTTACCCTGTATTAATTTAACAAAAGATGATACGCTTCTTGCGTTAAATACCTTGCGAGATAATGGGGTAGAAAATATTCTTGCTCTACGCGGCGACATCAATCCTGATATTCCACCCTGTAAGGATTTTGAATACGCAAGCGACCTTGTTGCATTTATCAAAGAAAATGGCGATTTTAATATTATCGGAGCGTGTTATCCAGAAGGACACCCAGAAAGTAAAAATATTGTTGAAGACATTCATCATCTCAAATGTAAGGTTGACGCTGGCGTTAGTCAACTCACTACACAGCTGTTTCTTGATAATAATTATTTTTATACTTTTCGTGAAAGAGCAGCACTTGCTGGAATTAGCGTGCCGATTGAAGCGGGAATTATGCCCGTAGTTAATAAAAATCAAATCGAAAGAATGGTATCTCTATGTGGCGTTAATTTGCCAACTAAGTTTACTAAAATGATGGCACGGTACGAAAACAATCCCATTGCTATGCGGGACGCGGGAATTGCATATGCAGTTGACCAAATTGTTGATTTGGTGTCACAAGGAGTAGACGGAATTCATCTTTATACAATGAATAATCCATATATTGCTCGAAAAATATACGAAGCAGTTCATCAGTTATTAATAGCATGAAAACAGCCACATCATATGTTTGATGTGGCATTTGCTTTAGTATCCGTATTCCTTTATCAGCTTTTGCAATTCCTCTATATAGCTTACGGCAAATTTACTGAGTTGTGCTTTGTCGTTCATTATCCAACCAACATTTATTTTTTCATCCGTTACAAGTGGCACAGAAACGATATTATCACCGTTAAGGTCACGGTTGAGAACACCAGTGCAAATAGTATAACCGTTAAGGCCGATTAAAAGATTGAATAGAGTTGCTCTGTCACTAACATGAATAATTTTGTTATGTGTCACGGTACTTAGAATTTCTTCTGAAAAATAAAAGGAATTATACTCACCTTGCTCAAATGAAAGGCAAGGGTAATCATCTAAATCGTCCAGCACTATTTCTTTACGCTTTGCCAATGGATGTTCAGAGCAAATAAAAATATGAGGATTTGCAGTAAAAAGCGGAGTGAAAACCAGATGATTTTCTTTGAGCAGTTTGTTTATAACTTTTTCATTAAAATCGCTTAGATATAGAATTCCTATTTCGCTACGAAAAGCTTTAACATCTTCAATAATTTCATAAGTCCTTGTTTCTCTAAGCGTAAATTCATATTCATCAGCATCAAGAGACGCTATTAAATTTGAAAAAGCGTTTACAGCAAACGCATAATGCTGTGTTGAAATTGAGCAAAGCTGTTTCCCTTTTTTCTTTCCTGAATATCGCTCTTCAAGCAAATCAGCCTGTTCAACCACCTGCCTTGCATAGGATAAAAATTCCGTTCCGTCAGACGAAAGAGTGATACCCTTTGCAGTGCGAATAAAAATTTCTATGCCAAGCTCTGTTTCTAACTCTTTGACCGCATTTGAAAGGCTAGGTTGTGATATAAAAAGCTGTTTTGCCGCCTCTGTAATTGAGCCACATTTAACGACCATTATTATATATTTAAGTTGTTGCAGGGTCATATTATATTCTCCTCTCTTCCAATTCTCGCCATAAAATTGACAGTGCTATTATCTACTTTTGCAAGGTCAATAAAAAATATCTACTCTGATATTATATCGGTTCAGCTCAAAGTGTTCAAGTGCGGGTAGAATAGAGCCTCCCCCCGCCCAAAATGATAATAATTGAGCAACTGTTCTTCGGTTGCCAGCACCGCCCATTGCTTTTAACAAGGGAAAACATATAAATCTAAAAAAATAAAAACTTATAAGGGAAAACATATAAATCAAAAAACTTAAACAAAAAAATAAAACCCTATAACTATCGAAAAACATCGTAGCTACGGGGTTTTTGGTTGGTGCGGATAACAGGACTTGAACCTGCACGGAGTTGCCTCCATTAGAACCTGAATCTAACGCGTCTGCCAATTCCGCCACATCCGCAAATTTATGTTGTTTATAAGTATACAATTAAATTTATTATTTTTTCTTTTTAAGTTTTCCGCTAACTTCTTCCATTTTTTTATCTTTGCATTTTTCACATCTATATTCAGGTGTTTTATCATTTGAGCGATTATAATCAAGCCACTCTACAATCCTATATCCCCTACCAACTGCACCGCAGTCCTCGCATTTAGTGTTGTCGCTGATTTCCCACAAAGGTGTTTGTGCGTAGGCTTTTTTGAAAATGAATTTGTCAACCCAAAAAAATATAAGTCCGCCAATAAGATTTGCCACAACTGTTGCCCACAATGTGCTCATATCCGACAACCACAATAAAACAATTGCTAAAATCGGGGTGCTAAGTTGCCAACGAATAAGATACAAAAAGTATTTTTTTAACATACATATACCCCCTAAGAATATGATAAACATTTTATATTATGCTATATAAAAAAGCAAACGGCAGGTTATAAAAATAACCCGCCGAATGAGTGTGGTGCGAGAGACGGGACTTGAACCCGTACGGGATTACCACACGCCCCTCAAACGTGCGCGTCTGCCGATTCCGCCACTCTCGCACGACGATGATTATTATATCAAATGGTGTTGCAAGTGTCAATACTTTTTTGAATATTTTTTATGTTTTATTTTACAAAATATTTATTCTAATTTTTGCAATAAAAAACGCACAAACAACTTAATTTGTGCGTCTAATATTCTTTTATACTATGCGTTTTCTATTTTTCTTTTCTTCACTGTTTTAAAAGTTGCATATCCAGCTACCGCTACAACAAAAACACCAATGCCTATATAAATCTTTGTATTTGAAACGCCCTCTATTTTAAGCTCATCCCAAAGGCTTGTTAGTAGTGCGAGCGTCTGCGGAGGCAAGTTTTCAAAATATTGAACATTATCATAAACTTCTACATCTTTTGGATAAATTATTTCATTATCTTTTAAAGAATAACTGTCCATTTCTAAAACTTGTGTATTTGGTGTTGCATATCGAATTGTTTCTGCATTTGCAAGTGCTATTTCTGGCTCTAGCAAAAAGTTTATATAAAGCTCTGCCGCCTGTTTGTTTTGGCAAGTAGACGGAATACAAATAGAATCCACAAAAATATTTGTCCCCTCTTTAGGATACACAAATTCTAGGTCTGGATTGTTTGCTTGCATTGTTAAAAAATCGCCTGCATAATATGGTGCTAAAGCGGCTCCGTTTCTCTCCATTGTTATGAAAATTTCGTCCATAACATAACTTTTTATAAGAGGTTTTTGCTCTTTTAATTTTTCAAGTGCAGCGTACCAATCTTGTTCATCTGTGGTATTCACACTTTGACCCAGCAAAAACTGTGCGATTGCAAATGCGTCACGCGGATTGTTAAATGTCAATATCTTTCCTGAATATTTTTCATTCCACATATCGCTCCAGCTTGTTGGTGCTTTGTCTACCATTTTTTTATTATAAATGAGTCCAACCATACCAACAGTATAAGGCACTGTATACTCATCTTTCGGGTCAAAAAACAGCCCCCTATATTTCTCATCAACAAACTTATAGTTAGGCACATTTTTATAATCAATTTTTAGCAACATATCTTCTTTTATCAAACGCTGTATCATATAATCAGACGGAATAATTATATCATAATTTGCTCCGCCACCTTTAAGTTTGCCGTACATATCTTCATTTGAGTCATAGTTTGTATAATTAACTTTAATGCCTGTCAATTCTTCAAACTCTTTGTTTATATTTCGACTCCCCTGTGAACCGTCAGAAATATACTCGCCCCAGTTATAAACATTTAAAGTAGTGCCTTTTAAGCTTTGATTTTTATATTTTGCCTCGTCCAGTGCAAAAGCTGAAACAGACATCACAAAAACCATTGATATTGTTAATATAAAACTTAAAATTTTTTTCATTTTATATCCCCTTTTCTTTTTTAGTGTCTCCCTTTTTTTGCGATACATTAACAAGAATTAAAAGCAGTAGTATTGCAAAAAATAAAATTGTAGAAAGAGCATAAATATCTGGCGTTACTCTCTTTTTTGTCATTGCAAAAATGCGTATCGGAAGCGTTTGAAACTCTGGTCCACTGGTGAAATAACTGATTACAAAATCATCTAACGATAGTGTAAACGACATTATAAACCCTGTAAATATTCCCGACATTATTGATGGTAATACCACACGAAAAAAAGCCTGAACAGGTGTGCATCCCAAATCTTGTGCCGCTTCT
>JAAYPE010000100.1 GCA_012519975.1 Clostridiales bacterium | reverse complement strand
TATAAATCATTGTGCTATTTCCCTCGCATATTTTTGTTTTTATACATAACAAAAGCCCTTAAAATTTTCTCCAGCACTTTTATAAACCTCATAATATAGCTAAAAACGACCTTTATTTCCTAGGAAAATAAAAAGATGTTTTACTGCTTTAATCGCTCAAAAGTGAGCGTCTTTTCCTCCCATTTGTTTTTAGCAGATAATATTTCAAAAGCATAAATAGCACAAGCCTGCTTGTAGTATGGATACACATAAACTATTGTGGGAAAAATAACAATTGCAAGAAGAATCCAAGCAATAAATCGTAGCTTAAACAAAAACAGGTCAACGCAGTTTTTATCCATAATCTTTGCACTTTGTTTGATTGTTTCGCTTGCAGAAAAACTGTTTTCCTGCGAGGCTATCCAGTAGCACAGGCTGTAGCGCTGGCGAACGCACAAAAATGTTATAAAACCAATAGCAAACAAAACTGCAACACTCAGTGCGATTATAATTACAAGTGTTTTTGTAAGCGATGATTGACAAAGCGATGAATAAGAAAACCAAATCACCACGGCACACGGTGCGAGCAAAACTATAAACCAGAATTTGTTCAGCACCCATAGCCTAATATATAGCGATGTGTAGCATTTTATTCCTACTTTTTTAACTTCTTTTTTTACCTCTGTATAGGTTATCTTTTTTTCGCCATATGCCCTAGATTTTAAAATAAAGCATATTTCTTTTACGGCTTTTAGTCTGGCTAAAACGATTACAGACACAAAAATCATTAGAAATGAAACAGCTAAATTAAAATAAATATTTGTTGCAATATTAAAAATCTGTCTGGGTGCAAAGCTTGCTATTAATAGCAATAATTGCTTTATGTTCGATAATAAAATATAAATAAAAGCACAAAACAACAATAAATTTAAAGTTTTTAGCATTGATTTTGAATTTATTTCTTTTGCTCTTATTTGCATTTTACTTTTATCATTCAATAATATCATCTCCATTTTTTAAAAGAGTACTTTTGATATTATTGGCTTTCTAAATTAAAAATATCCATCTAGTATTATTACATAATATTGCTGTATAAGTTTTAACTTTGATTTTTGCATCATCTTTTTAGCAAAGTTGCAATCTATGTTTATATCATATTATTTTACAATGTGAAAATTTTATTGTCAACCCCATAGATTTTTGTAATATTGCGTGCAATTTAATCATATTCTTCTCTTGTGTGCTTTACTTGTCTTTTTGTAAAAATTATACATAAAGACTTGAATTATCCTAATTGATTTGATAGAATAATTATATATTGATTCTTCATTTAATTAGAATTAGGAATTATAATAATTGATTTTGAGAGGTGCCAACAGTATGGAAATAAGAAAAGAGCGGGACTTGAATTTGGATTTGCCCGTCTATTTGTTTCACGAGGGTAACAATACAAAGTCTTATGAACTCCTCGGTGCACATAACACGGGTAAAGGCAATGAGATTGTTTTCCGTGTATGGGCGCCAAACGCAGTTTCTGTTAGCGTTGTTGGGGATTTTAACGATTGGGATTCTACCAAAAACCCAATGTATCCCTTTAACGATAACGGAATTTGGGAGTGCTATATATCAGATGGTGTCAAAAAATTTGATGCGTACAAATATAGCATAGAAACTTCCGACGGGCGCAACTTGATGAAATGTGACCCTTATGGTGTTCATATGGAAACAAGGCCCGGCACTGCCACAAAAATCTATGAGCTTAGCGATTATAAGTGGGGCGATTCAAAGTGGATGGCAAAGCGACTTGCCGAGCCAAACTATGACAAGCCTGTTAACATCTATGAAGTACACGCAGGGTCTTGGAGGCTTCACGAGGACGGCAATGTTTATTCCTACCGCCATCTTGCTGATGAGCTTATACCCTATGTTAAAGAAATGGGATATACACACATTGAGTTTATGCCTTTATCCGAATACCCTTTTGATGGTTCTTGGGGTTATCAGATAACGGGATTTTTTGCACCAACTTCACGGTATGGATTGCCTGAAGATTTGATGTATCTTATTGACAAGTGCCATCAAAACGATATCGGCGTTATTTTGGACTGGGTTCCTGCCCATTTTCCAAAGGATGAAAACGGTCTTTATGAGTTTGACGGTGGCGCCTGCTACGAGTATGAAGACCCACGAAAAGGCGAGCATAAAAGTTGGGGTACTAATGTTTTTGACTACGGAAAAACAGAGGTGCAAAGCTTTTTAATTTCTAACGCTTTATATTGGCTTGATGTTTTTCACATTGATGGGCTTCGTGTTGACGCTGTTGCATCAATGCTTTATCTTGATTATGACCGCAAAGATGGTGAGTGGATTCCAAACTCATACGGTGGGCGTGAAAATTTAGAGGCTGTTTCTTTTATCAAAAAGTTAAACGAATGTGTTTTTCGCGACCATCCTGATGTGATGATGATTGCCGAGGAAAGCACCGCTTGGCCAATGGTTTCTAAGCCTACATATCTTGGTGGGCTTGGGTTTAACTATAAATGGAATATGGGCTGGATGAACGATGCTTGCCGTTACTTTTCTCTTGATGGCCTTAGTCGTAAATTTAACCACGATTGCCTAACATTTTCATTCTTTTATGCTTTTTCAGAAAACTATATGCTGCCAATTTCTCACGATGAGGTTGTGCACGGAAAAGGCTCTCTTATAGGTAAAATGCCGGGAGACCCCGATAACCCTGAAGAGTATTTACAAAAGTTTGCAAATATGCGTTCTATGCTTGCATATATGTATGCACATCCAGGCAAAAAACTTATATTTATGGGACAGGAGTTTGCCCAGTTTAAAGAGTGGGATTTTGAGGATGAGCTTGACTGGCAAATGCTTGAATATGACGCTCATAAGCAGATGCACAACTTCACAAAAGAGCTTAATAATTTTTATAAAAAGACCCCTGCATTGTGGCAGATTGACTACAGCTGGGAAGGTTTTTCTTGGATTGTTAGCGACGATAATACAAACTCTGTTATAGCCTTCAAAAGAATAGATGAAAAAGAAGAAGAGGTAATTGTCGTTTGCAACTTTACCCCTGTTGAGCGAAAGGATTATCGTATTGGCGTTCAAAAAGGCACTTATGAATTGGTGTTTAATTCAAATGAAAAACGCTTTGGCGGAGATGGCACAGGGTCTGTGAAAAAGGTTAAAACCACAAAGGTTGAAATGCACGACCAACCACAAAGTATTAGTCTTGATTTGCCAGGCAATACTGTTCTTTTCTTTAAAAAGCTTGCCGAAACTGCAAGCGCTTCCACTAAGAAAACAACAAAATCTAAAACAAGTAGCACAGCAAAGAAAAGCACAACCAACAAAGCAAAAAGCACCGCTAAAAGCGACACAAAATCCACAACTAGTGCTAAAAGTGCAACCGCTAAAAGCGACACAAAATCCACAACTAGTGCTAAAAGTGCAACCGCTAAAAGCGACGCAAAATCTGCAACTAGTGCAAAGAGTGCAACCGCTAAAGGCGACGCAAAATCCACAACTAGTGCTAAGAGTGCAACCGCTAAGAGCGACGCAAAATCTGCAACTAGTGCAAAGAGTGAGGCGAAATCCGCTGGCGATACAAAAAGTCTTACGAAGAGTGAACCAAAAAAAATGACAACGATTAAAAACGAAACAAAAGCTATGACCACGACTTCAAAAAAAGATGCTAAAGGCACTGACACTGTAGCAAAAAAGGATTCAAAGGACACTAACGCTACTGCAAAAAGTGCTAAATCTGCATCTAAGAAAAAAGGCAAAAAATAAGTTTACATCGCTATACCTTTTTGTTATACCTACTATAATATTTGCAAATTCTATATAAATTCAAAGAACTAATTCGCAAAAAATAACAAGCAAGGGAGTGGAGCTATGGCTCGAAAAACGGAATGTCTTGCAATGCTTTTGGCTGGCGGTCAAGGTAGCCGTTTAGGCATACTTACAAAAACTATTGCAAAGCCTGCTGTACCTTATGGGGGAAAATATAGGATTATTGACTTTCCCCTTTCCAACTGTGTAAATTCTGGAATATATACTGTTGGTGTTTTAACTCAGTATCAACCGCTAGAACTGCATGACTACATCGGTATTGGTGAACCGTGGGACCTTGACCGTATTGACGGTGGTGTTCACATTCTTTCCCCTTACCAACAAATGCAAGGTACTGAATGGTATAAAAATACCGCAAACGCAATTTATCAAAACATTAATTTTATTGACAAATACGACCCTGAATATGTTGTTATTCTATCAGGTGACCATATATATAAGATGGATTATTCTCAAATGCTCTCGTACCACAAGCAAAAAGAGGCCGCTTGCACTATTGCAATGCTTGAAGTCCCTTGGGAAGAGGCATCTCGTTTTGGACTTATGATTGTTGATGAGGACGGAACAATAAAAGAGTTTGAAGAAAAACCCGAAAGACCTCGTAGCAACAAGGCTTCTATGGGCGTTTATATGTTCACTTGGGAAAAGCTCCGTCATTATCTTTTAAAAGATGAAGAAAACCCAAATTCTAGCAACGACTTTGGTCACGACCTTATCCCTGCAATGCACGAAGCCGGCGAAAAGCTTGTTGCATACCAGTTTGATGGCTATTGGAGGGATGTTGGCACTATTGATAGCCTTTGGGCGTCAAACCTTGACCTTTTATATCCAGGCGCAGGGCTGAATCTTGATGACCCTAATTGGAAAATTTATTCAAGAAGTCCTAGCTCGCCACCTCAGTATCTTTCTGAAACTGCGCAAGTGCTAAACTCTATGCTTGCTGAAGGGTGTCAAATAGAGGGCAAGGTTGATTTTTCAATTTTATTTGATAATGTCACAGTTGAAGAGGGTGCCATCGTGCGCGATTCTATAATTATGCCCGGTAGCACTATCAAGAGTGGCGCAGTGGTTAAATACGCTATTATTGCTGAGAACACCATTATTGAAGAAAATGCGTCTATTGGCAAGCGCCCTGAGGAAGTTAATATGGATTCTTGGGGAATTACCGTTATAGGTTCTAACATAACTATTGGCAAAAATGTTTGCATTGGGGCTAATGAAATGATTGATTTTGATGTTCTGGAGGTGGCGAAATGAGAGCAAACAATGTGCTGGGCATAATATATTCTCACTCTTATGATGAGTCAATACCAGAGCTTACAAGCGTTAGAACTATGGCGTCTGTGCCTTTTGCGTGCCGTTATCGTATGATTGATTTTCCACTGTCTAATATGGTAAACAGTGGCATAACACAGGTTGGAGTTGTTACAAAAACTCACTATCAATCTCTTATGGATCACATCGGAACAGGCAAGCCTTGGGACCTTTCAAGAAAAAGGGAAGGACTTTTTATTCTCCCTCCTTTTAACAACGCATCTCCTTACGGAATCCACGATAATCGCATTCAATCATTTGTGAGTATCCTCGATTTTTTACGCCGTTCAAGGCACGAATATGTTGTTTTATCTGATGCAAATACAATCTATAATTTTGATTTTAACAAGCTTTTTAAGTTTCATTCAAAAAGCG
>JAAYPE010000099.1 GCA_012519975.1 Clostridiales bacterium | reverse complement strand
TTTTATTTAAATAAAATTATAAATGCTCAGTTTGGAGGTAAATATGAAAGTTGGCTTTATCGGTTGCGGTAATATGGCGACCGCAATTATTAAAGGTATAGTGGAGTCCAAAGCTTTAAGCTGTGACGATATCTTTGTTTTTGATGTCGATAGTGAAAAAACAAAAATATGTTCAGAGCAGTTTGGGGTTAAAATATCAAGCGATGAAAAAGAGTTGATTTTAAGTGTTGATGCTGTAGTTTTGGCAATAAAACCGATAGGGTTTCAAACATTACTTCCAAATATTGGAAAAACTTTAAAAGAAAAAAATCCGTTGATAATTTCAATAGCTGCGGGAAAAACTCTTGATTTTATAGCGTCTTTTCTTTTGTATGATGCGTCGATTGTTAGGGTAATGCCCAACATTAATGCCAAGGTTGGGCAGGCTATGAGTGCATATTGTGACAATGGCTCAATTACAAATGAACAAGAAAATCTCATAAATGCAATGTTTTCATCAGTTGGAAGAGTGATGAAGCTAGACGAGCAGTATTTTCCGTTATTTGGTGTGGTTGCAGGCAGTGCGCCAGCTTTTGCATATATGTTTATTGATTCCCTTGCAAGAGCGGCAGTAAAAAACGGTATGAACAAACAAGTGGCACTTGAAATTGCAGCGCAAACAGTTTATGGAAGTGCAAAGCTTATAATGGATGGCGATGAACATCCGTGGGAGCTTATAGACCAAGTTTGCTCACCCGGAGGAACTACGATAGAGGGGATTACCTCTTTGCAATCCGATGGATTTGAATCTGCAATTTGTCGCGCTGTTGACTGTGCCGTTGATAAAGATAAAAAAATATAAGAATAAAGGTTTGTAGATTAGTCTGCAAGCCTTTTTAATTTTAATTTAGTACTGAAAATATTTTATTATATTGAAAAATATCACAACTTTGTATCGCATTTTGGCATAGCGTAGTTGTTTTTAAACAACTTTGTTGATATAATATTTTATTATAGATATATTATGTTTTTATGATGGTATGTTTTTAAAAGGAAGGGTGAAAGAATTATGGCTGATAATGCTATGTTTAAAAGCGCACTGTATGGATTTAATAAAGAGGATGTGTTGGAATACATTGAAAATCTAGAGAATGAAAATCAAAAAAATGATACACAACTCTTAGATGCTTTAAAAAAGATAGAAGAACTTGAGCAAAAACTTTTGTCTCAAAATCAAACAACTCAAGAACTGTATTTAGAGAATAAACAATACCAAAACAAACTCACAAATTTTAATAAAGACCAAAGTGTAAGCAGTATTTTAAACAAAGATGCAATTGAAATGGAAGCAATAAAGGCAGAGAACGAAGAGCTAAAATCGACCTTGAATAAACTAAAATGCGAATGTAAAAGGTTTAAAAATATAGAGGACAAGTTTCAATCCGTGGTTTTAGATGCTTATGTATATTCGGGTAGTATACTTGATGACGCAGCTCAAAGAGCAGAGCAAATTGCAAAGGGTAGCAAAGATGCCATAAAACAGGTTGCAGGAGATATGGGCGACCTTTCATCCTATGTAAATAATATTTCTAAAGAGTTTTCCCAAATTGTTTCAGGATTGACTGATGACATAAAAGGGGTAACAGAAAACCTTATGTCTGTTACTAAAAATTTTCAGCAAGAAAATAATGAGGATAATGAAGAAATATCAAGTATAGAAAACTATATTGACAGCTCGATTGAGCAGATAGTAAACAGCAATTTATCTTATAGTGATACTGATATTGCTGAAAATATAAGTGATTTTGATGATTATATAAAGGTGTTTGAAACGCTAATTAGCGGCGAGTCTGAGAGCGAAGAGTTGATAGAAGAGTCTGATGTTTTTGTTCAAAATCAAACAAAGGTTACAAATGAACTGATATCGCAGTATGCGTCTGAAGAGGATTTACACGAAACATCGCAAGATGTTAATAGCAATAGCGATAGCGTGGAGGCGAATTTTATTTCATCGCAACCAATCGGAAGTGCGGTAGAGGAGGATGCAGTAGAACCTTTAAATCCAGTTGTAAGGCTTGATGAGAATTTCAGAATGCAAGACGGTGCCGAAAAATTTAGCCAAAATGCAAACTCAAAACTTGACCACTTAGAGGGTGAAGAGCTTTCAGAGGATTTTGTACCACTTCACGGTGGAATGGATTATTCCTCATTTCTTCAAACGGGTGGAGAGGTTAAATACAACGCCGATGAAAATCAGATTAATTTGCAAGAAGAAAGCATATATCAAAACCCAAAGAAAAATGAAGAAAATTCAGACGCAGAAATATCAAGTGCTGAAAATGTGCGGAAGATAGATATGCAAAAAATCGAATCAAAAGGTGTAGAGATAGAGCTTGACGAACCTGTAATGCTTGATTTGGACGGTGGATACAGTGAAGAGACTGAGAAATCAAGATTTGGTAAAATAAAGTTAAAAATTAAAAAAGATAAATAATATTTGGGGTGCGTTTTTTATAATGGCAGAAAAAATAGTAAATACAAAAGATTTGAAAGAAGTATCGTCAACACTTAGCGTGGGGGACAGAGTGTTGTTGTCTGGCACAGTTTATACGGCAAGAGATGCAGCTCATAAAAGGATAAAAACTCTTATAGATAAAGGT
>JAAYPE010000098.1 GCA_012519975.1 Clostridiales bacterium | reverse complement strand
GGAGAAGGACTTTTTACAAAAGAGTTTTATGGCAATTGCTTTAAAGCGCTAAAAGATGATGGAATAATGGTAAACCAGCACGAAAGCCCATTTTATTATAACGATGCACAGGCGATGAAAAGGGCGCATAAAAGAATTGTAGAATCCTTTCCTATTAGTCGCGTATATCAGGCGCATATACCAACCTATCCTTCGGGTCATTGGCTTTTTGGCTTTGCTTCAAAAAAATATCATCCGATAAATGATTTGAAAAGCAACGATTGGAATTTGCTTAAAATAGATACAAAGTACTACAACACAAATCTGCACAGTGGTTCGTTTTGCTTGCCAAATTATGTTGAGGAGATGCTAAAGGAATATGAATAAAAATATTCAAACATTTATTGGTTGCGACAGCGAATATTTTGAGTCTGACATAGTTATTTTTGGCGCACCTTTTGACGGAACAACATCTTTTAAATCAGGTGCAAGATTTGGCCCTAGTGCTATTAGAAATGACTCTTTTGGGATAGAAACTTATTCGCCGTATCAAGAAAAAGATTTAAGTGATATAAAGGTTTTTGACAGTGGCGATTTAGAATTGCCTTTTGGAAACACCAAAAAGGTGCTTGAAATAGTAGAAAAACATACTGAACAAATCTTAGCCGATGAAAAGATTCCCGTTATGATAGGTGGCGAGCACTTGCTAACGCTAGCAAGTGTTTTGGCAACAATAAAAAAGCATCCAGATTTGCATATAGTTCACCTTGATGCACACACAGATTTAAGAGATGAATATATTGGTGAAAAACTATCTCACTCAACTGTTATGAGAAGAATTTGGGAAAAAGTTGGAGATGATAAAATCTATCAGCACGGCATTAGAAGTGGTGAGCGAGAAGAATTTGAATTTGCAAAAAAGCATACAATAATGCAAAAATTCGCCTTAGATAAATTTGAAAAAACAGTAGAAATTTTAAAAGATAAACCGGTTTATTTATCTCTTGATTTAGATGTTTTAGACCCTAGTATTTTTTGTGGTACAGGCACTCCAGAGGCGGGCGGAGTGGATTTTTTGCAGTTGATTGATGTAATTATAAAATCAAAAGAATTAAATATTGTAGCTTGCGATATAAATGAGCTTGCACCAAATTATGACCAAAGCGGAGTATCCACAATGGTTGCGTGTAAAGCTTTAAGAGAAATATTATTAACACTTGGAGGATAAAAAATGGGAAAAGCATTAATCATAGGTTGCGGTGGGGTTGCAAGTGTAGCAATTCACAAATGTTGCCAAAACAGCGAAGTTTTTGAAGAAATAATGATTGCAAGCAGAACAAAAAGTAAATGCGATGCACTAAAGCAAAAGCTTGATGGCGGAAAAACAATAATCAAAACAGCACAAGTTGATGCAGATAATGTAGACGAGCTTGTAGCGTTGATAAACAAGTTTAACCCCGATGTTGTTTTAAATCTTGCCTTGCCATATCAGGATTTAACGATAATGGATGCGTGCCTAATAACAAAAACTCATTATGTGGATACGGCAAATTATGAACCACTTGACACTGCAAAGTTTGAATACAAGTGGCAGTGGGAATATATGGACAAGTTTAAAGAGGCGGGAATTTGTGCACTTCTTGGCAGTGGTTTTGACCCTGGTGTTACTGGTGTTTTTTCAGCTTATGCTCAAAAGCATTATTTTGATGAAATACATTATCTTGATATTTTAGACGCAAACGCAGGTGACCACGGTTATCCATTTGCAACCAATTTTAATCCCGAAATAAACATAAGAGAAGTTACAGCAAACGGCAGTTTTTGGGAGAATGGCGAGTGGGTTGAAACAAAGCCAATGGAAATAAAAAGAGTTTTTGATTTTCCGCAAATTGGTGAAAAGGATATGTATCTTCTTCATCACGAAGAGATAGAAAGCCTTGCACTAAATCTTAAAGGCATAAAGAGGATAAGGTTTTTTATGACCTTTGGCGAAAGCTATTTAACGCATTTAAAATGCCTTGAAAATGTAGGAATGACATCAATAGAGCCAATAGATTTTAATGGCCAAAAAATAGTTCCACTCCAATTCTTAAAGGCTATTTTGCCAGACCCTGCAACACTTGGATCACGTACAAAGGGTAAAACAAACATTGGTTGCATTTTTAAAGGCGTAAAAGACGGCAAAGAAAGAAGCTATTATATTTATAATGTTTGTGATCACGAAGAGTGCTACGAAGAGGTTCAAAGTCAAGCGGTTTCATACACCACAGGTGTTCCGGCGATGATTGGGGCAATGTTAATTATGAACGGAATATGGGGCAAAGCGGGAGTATATAATATTGAAGAGTTTGACCCAGACCCGTTTATGGAAGCTCTAAACGAGTGGGGACTTCCTTGGACAGAGGACTGGAATCCAGTTTTGGTGGACTGATATGAAATTTGATATAAATTCGATTAAAACTCCTTGCTATGTTGTTGATGAAAAGCTGTTGATAAAAAACTTAGAGTGTCTAAAATCAGTTGCAAAAAGAGCGGAATGCAAAGTGCTTCTCGCTCAAAAAGCATTTTCAATGTATTCGCTTTATCCGCTTATAGGAAAGTATATAAACGGTACAACTGCAAGCGGACTTTTTGAGGCAAAGCTAGGTCACGAAGAAATGGGTGGAGAAAATCATATTTTTTCAACCGCATATTTAGAAAATGAGTTCGATGAAGTTTTAGAAATATGCGACTATATTATATTTAACTCTTTTTCCCAGTGGGATAAGTATAAAGACAAGGCAAAAAACTCGGCAAAAAAATTTGGGATAAGAATAAACCCAAATTACTCAACGCAAAAAAGTAGCATCTATGATCCTTGTAGCTATGGCTCAAGGCTTGGTGTAACCGCCGAGAATTTTAATAAAAATATGCTAGGCAAAATTAGCGGGCTGCATTTTCACACTCTTTGCGAGCAAAATAGCGATGATTTGATTTTAACTTTAAATGCTATCGAAGCTCAGTTTGGAGAATATATTCATCAAATGGAATGGATAAATTTTGGCGGTGGACATCATATTACAAGAGAAGATTATGACACAAAAACATTGATTGATTGCATTCAAAGATTTAAGCAGAAATATGATGTGGAAGTATATTTAGAGCCTGGGGAGGCAGTAGCACTTAACGCTGGATATCTAGTAAGCACGGTTTTGGATATAATAACAAATGACATAAACATTGCTATTTTAGATACATCAGCGGCTTGCCATATGCCCGATGTAATCGAAATGCCCTACAGGCCAAATGTAATAGGTGCGGGAGTGCCAAAGAGCAAAAAATATGACTATAGACTTGGCGGTGTGACTTGCCTTGCGGGCGATATAATAGGGGACTATAGCTTTGATAAAGAGCTAAAAGTAGGGGATAGACTTGTTTTTTGCGACATGGCGATATATTCAATGGTTAAAAACAACACCTTCAACGGTATAAATCTTCCTTCAATTGCAGTTGCAAGGGCTGACGGAAAGTTAGAGATAATAAGAGAATTTGGGTATCAAGACTTCAAATCAAGGTTATCATAATTTTTAATTTATCAGGCATTAAAATAGCATATCCATAATATATATTTAAAGGGTGATATTATGGAAAACAGGCAGGAACTACCACAAAGATGCATAAGGGATGAAAATTTTCAAGACCCTGTAATGAGACGATCAAAGGATGAGCAAGAAGAACCGAGAGACTACATGACCTATATGGCAATGGTTCAAACAATTTTATGCATTTTATTGTTTGGGGGGTTGCTATTGTTCTCAAAGATTAGTGTAATTTCATTTGATAATTTCAAAAATGAAATAAGAAAAGAAATGTCTTACGATGCTGGAATAAGTGGGGTAAAAAATGCTTTTAAAAATGCCGTTGAATTTGCAATGGCAAGCCCAAACAATTGGAAAAATGAAGATGAAGAGATTACACATAGTACCATTCCACAAAAAAGTATGCGACTTGGAAAAGGTGGTATAAACGAGATTTTAGAAAATGGAAAAGCTCCAACGAATATGAGTTTTGCTCCATATACTATAACGGCAAAAATCAGTAATCCTTTGCCAGAGGGAAAGGTGAGCTCGCCTTTTGGATTTAGAAAAGACCCAATTTCAGGCAGATACGGTTTCCACGGTGGGCTTGATATTGCAGCACCAGAAGGTTCAAGAATTGCAGCGGCATATAATGGAACTGTTAAAAAAATAGGTGAAGATGACAAGGCGGGTAAATATGTTTTGCTAGAACATAGTGATGGGCTTGCAACTTTTTATTGCCACTGCTCTGAGC
>JAAYPE010000010.1 GCA_012519975.1 Clostridiales bacterium | reverse complement strand
TTTTTGTTCGTCGTTGTTCAATTTTCAAGGTTCACCGTGCGCTCTTCGTTCTCGCTGTGTTGTGTGCTTTCCCGTAAGGCGCTTGACTATAATAGCAAATGCAATACAGAATGTCAACACCTTTTTTAAATTCTTTTTGATTTTTCTTTTGTTTACATAAACCCCGCCGGGTGTTCACAAACAGCAAAAAAGAAAAGCCTTTAGTCTAGGCTAATCTTTTCTGCATATAACTCTACTCCCTCGGTACCGAGTTCATTAAGCTTTGGTGAGAAGAACAGTCCCGGTGCCCTTCCGCTTGGATACAAATCCAAAAGTGGTTTTAGTACAAACGGGCGCTCTAAAATTCTTGGATGAGGCAAAGTGAGTTCAAACGTTTCAAGTCTTACACTTTCATAGATTAACAAATCAATATCAATTTTCCTAGGGCCATCTTTAATGCTACGCACTCTACCAAGACAACTTTCAATCCCGAGACAAGAGCCTAAAAGCGTGTAAGGTGAAAGATTTGTTTCTATTAGTATGTTAAGATTTAAAAAATCGTCTTGCTCTAAGTAGCCTACCGGTTTTGTTTCATAGATATTTGACGCTTTGATAACCTTTGTTTCTGGAAGGCGAGAAATCGCTGTTACTGCTTTTCTCAAATTGTTCATTCTGTTTCCCATATTGCTACCAAGTCCTAAAACTGCACTATTCAAGAGAATCCCTCCCTCTGATGATATTTACAGCTGTATATTCAAAATCTGCATTTATGGGTGCATTTGGTTTTTTAATTGTAATGTCTACAATTTCTAGCCTATCATATTCTTCAAGCAACGCTTGTGCAACTCTTTGTGCTACACGCTCTAGTAAAAAATCTTTTTGAGCCGTCATAACCCTTTGAGCTGTTTTAAGAATTTTTGCATAACTTATTGTATCCTCTAAATTATCTGTTTTGCACGCCTTGTTTAAATTTGCGTGTGCCTCTATATCTAATATAAAAAGCTGGCCGTTTTCCTGCTCTTCTGGATTAACTCCGTGAAAAGCAAAGACCTTTAGACCTTTTACTATAATTTTATCCATCTGTTTCTCCTTCTATCTATATATAACATCTGCCATCTTTGCTGCCTGAACACACGGCGCCACATTATGAACCCTTATAATATCTGTTTTTCCAGCAATGGCAGTTGTGTTTGCTGCAATTGTTCCAAACAATCTGTTTTGCGCGCACAATTCCCCTATTGCGTTACCTATAACTCTTTTTCTTGACAACGCCGTTAGAAGTGCTTTATTTTCGGTTTTGATTTTTCCTATATTTCTTATAAGCTCTAGGTTATCATAATCGCTTTTTCCAAAGCCTATTCCTATATCAAAGCAAATTTGTTGCTGGCTAATGCCAAACTCTGTAACGCTGTGGGTCATAGCGTCAAAAAACTCCTTAACATCAGACACCACTCCATCTTTATAAACTATCTCATCAAGGGCTGTGCCTCCCCCGTTATGCATAACAACCCAGCCAGCGTTATATTTTTTTATAACCTTCGCCATATTGGCGCTAAACTTTCCACTTACATCATTTATTATAGATGCTCCATTTTTAAGCACAAACTCTGCAACCTGTGGATAATATGTATCTACCGAAATTGGAACCGACACATTTTTTACAAGCTCATCCCACATTGGTGCAAGCCTTTCTATTTCATCCGTTGCGGACAGCACTTCACTACCCGGTCTGGTTGATTGTGCGCCAACATCAATTATATGCGCACCTTCATTTTGCATTTCCACAGCGTGCGACACCGCCTTTTTGGCATCGTTCCACAAACCACCGTCTGAAAATGAATCGGGAGTAATATTGAGAATTCCCATTACATATGTTTGCACTCCAAGTTCAAAGCAAAAATTATCACCTTTCCAAAACGCCATTTAATCTCTGCCTTTCTGAAGCAATGACATTACTTCTGCCCTTGTTTTTGCGTCACTTCTCATAGCTCCCCTTAGTGCAGAGGTTTGGGTTTTTGCACCCGCTGCCCTTGCGCCACGCATTGTCATACACAAATGCTCTGCATCAATTATAACTGCAATTCCCTTTGGTTGTAGTTCTTGCATTAAAAAATCTGCTATTTGTGCCGTTAATCTTTCTTGCAACTGTGGACGCTTTGAAAAATCGCTAACTATCCTTGCAAGCTTTGAGAGCCCGATAACTTTGCCGTCAGCTGGCAGGTACGCTATATGTGCCTTTCCTATAAAAGGTAAAAGGTGATGTTCACACATTGAATAAAGAGGAATATCTCTCACCACAACCATTTCATCATTTTCAGGCTCGCTAAAAATTTTGATATGACGGCGTGGGTCATCTGAGAGTCCCGAAAAAATATCAGCATACATCTGAGCCACTCTGCGTGGTGTTTCAACAAGACCCTCTCTATTTGAATCCTCGCCTATTGCCTCTAAAATTTCTTTTACTGCGTTTTCTATCCGCTCTTGGTCTACCATACTTTTGCACTATTCCTTTCGCCCTTAGAAATTAAAGAAAATTCTTATTATCTGTTTTTCTGGAGTGTTTTTATAACTTATATTATTAGTATTCATTTTTCTTGTAGAGCTTAGATTCGCCCTAGAGATAAGCCTATATATGTCTTGACCTTTAAAAAGTTGTGTTTCTGCATTTTCATATGCCTGTGTGCTTGAAAATTTTATTTCAATGTTGTTGCCACCATTTGAAACCTGCTTTATTATTTCATCAACAATTGCATTTTTTGTATCCTTATCATATTTATCAAAATATATGTTACTCATTTTATAATAATTTGCATCATCATAAACGCAACCGTCATTATACTTTATATCAGAAACAGTGTGAGAAACTGCAATTTCGCTTGTGGTTATGTTCATATACATATGGCTTACAGGCTTGCTCTCAACTGTAGTGCCTTTAAGTTCGTGGTCATCCCAGGTAACATCAAGGTTATATTCCTTACCCCCGATGCTTACCACATTCCACATATGCCCCTCTGTTTTGCCTGTGCTATCTGTCGCATCGCCAATAACAACTCTGCATTTCACCCCAAGACTATTTAGCAAAAATTGTGTAGCTCTTGAATACCCCTCACAATTTGCCTGATTGTTTATAAGCGCACCAAAAGCCGTGCAACGAATATCTGAGCCAGTGTCATTATACTGGCAATTCTCAACTAAATAATCGTGAACATACAGTTCCTTTTCATAATCGGACATACCCGCTGTTTGCACGCTCATTTGTGCAAGCACATTGTTCATCGCACTTAGATACTCATTATAGGTTGATTTGCTCATAGTGTATTGTGGAATAAAATAACTTGTATACCCAGTGCTTTCAAGCGTGCTAGAGTTTCCTAGAAATAAAAAATGAGGGTTATCGTATGACAACGCCTGAAAAACATTTGACAGTTCTTCAGTACTAAGCTTATTTATTGCAATCTTTTTTGGAAAATCTACAATTTTAGAATGTATTACCCTATACGCCTTTTGCTCGGCCTGTGTTAAATTATTATACCAATACAAATTCTCTTCAGACATAGATAGCTCGATATCCGAATTGTTTTCTTCTAAAAAAGTGTTTTTTATTGCATTTTCAATAGGCTCTATACCTATTATATAAAAAATAGAAATCAAAGCAATTATTGCAAGACTAATTTTTTTTGCAACTTTCATTATAACACTTCCTTATTTTTCTTTTTCAAAAGTAGACACATCTGCAGGTATAGAGGCCTGTCTTTTTTCCGACTCTACATATCCTTCAATATATGCGTGATTTTTTGTATAATCCATTATTGATATATTACTGTCTACCAAATTTATAAGACTATTAAATAGGTCTTCTCCCTTATCAACATTTTTTTCAACAAGCATTTGGTCTATCATATCACAAATTATTTTTGCTTGTGCATTTAAATAGTTATATCCAACCTTTTCTTGATAGCGAATGTAATGCATAAGCTTATCTCCAGTAAGAGTCTGCTTGCCCTTCATAAAGTTAATAGAGAACTCTCCACTGTTGTATGAAATTTTTTCATCAAGCGTTAGTGTGTAGTTGCCAAGATACCTTATAATTGTTTTAAAATTCTTCTCGCCAACAACCACATATCTATCAACACTAGTATTTGCATATTTACAAACTGCTTCCGACAACTGCTTTGCACCGCCGGATTTAAAATTACCCTCAAGCGTTGCACTACTTCCGTTAACGCTTACAACCGCATTTATCGGCAAGCAACAAACAGACGCCTGCATTTTATCGAGGTCTATTTTAACTAAGGATACAAAAAATAGCTCATCCTTCTTAGTAGAGCTACCGGCAAACAAAAAATTCGCACAGCCTTTCATTTTTACAGGGCTTGTTGTTTCCTGCGTTTTGCTGCCTTTATCCGTTTCTTTCTCAATTACTTTTGATAAATCATAATCATAAGCTTTTAAAAAATACAAAACAGATGTGGTGGCAAGCATTACAATAAAAACAATAAAACTGCCCGCAATAATTCTTTTCTTCCTTGTTTTTTTATCTTCATCAGTTATAAACTTTAATTTTTTCCCCTTCTTATTAGGTCCAATATCCAAAACCTGCACCCCCCAAAAAGTTAAACAATAAATATTTGCTATATTATAATGTAATATATAAAAGCTAAACGAACATACTAACTTAATTTATTTATGCCATTATAATATACATTAAAATCAAGCTAAAGACAAATGTTTTAACAAGATAAAAATGCAAAATTCTAATAATTTTCTAATTTTTGTATTTTATAAAATTAAACTTCTGTGAAATTGCGTGAAAACAAATTACTAAATTTTATTTATTTTGATATTTTAAACAAAAAAACAGCTATCTTATAGTAAGTTTCCAATGAAACTTATTGTTACTACTTGTATATTATTATCAAAAGTGCTACAATTTATATGATAAGTCTTAATCTAGGCGGTCTTTTTAGGAGGTATATACAATGGAATATAGGATGGAAGATGTTTTTGACCTTGAGTTTTTACAAGAATTTCAAGACAGTTTTTCAAAAGCTGTTGGTATTTCTAGTATTTCTGTAAACAAAGATGGAACTCCAGTTACAAATCCAAGTGATTTTTCTGAATTTTGCTTTGACTATACAAGAAAATCTGAGCTAGGTCTTAAAAAATGTATGGAATGTGATAAAAAAGGTGGCGAAATGGCAAATGCTACAAAATCACCTGCAATTTACAAGTGCCACGCTGGTTTATATGATTTTGCTGCACCAATCATTTTAAACGGTGAGCAAATCGGCTCTATGTTGGGTGGGCAAATTTTAACAGAAGAGCCAGACGAAGAGTTTTATAGAAAAAAAGCTATAGAATACGGCATTGACCCAGACGAATATGTGGCTGCCGTAAAAAAAGCATATGTTTTGGATATGGACAGAATGGAAGCTGCCGCTAATCTTCTGTACTTAGTCGCTGGAAAAATATCATCTATGGCTCATCAAAAAATGGTTATTGATGAAATTGTTCAAGAAGTTAGTGACGGGATAAGCCAAATTTCTAAAACAATGGATGAAATAACGGCAACATCTTCAGATATCAACAAAAATCAAAATGAACTTGCTGATTCTATTAAAAAAATTGAAAAAGAGAGCAAAGAAATTAAAAAGATTGTTGATATTATTGACGACATCTCGGCACAAACAAACTTGCTTGGAATTAACGCAACCATTGAGGCCGCAAGGTCCGGCGAGGCAGGCAGAGGCTTTAGCGTTGTGGCCCAAGAAATTCGTAACCTGTCTGACACAACAAGGTATAACGCTGAGGAGATTGAAAAAGCAGTCAAGAGAATTACCGAAAATGTTGATTCAACCGCAAATCTCGCAAAAGAATCCCTTGACTTTATTTCAGAACAAACAAAATCCTTTGAAGATGTAACACAAAGAATGGCTCAAATGAAAGAGCAGTCAATTAATTACTCTACAAATTCAGAAGACATTTAATAAAAATAATAAAAGGATAACATCACACCTAAGTATGTTATCCTTTTTTGTTGCCAAAAACAACAACCTTATTCGTTTAGCATTAAAGCAAAACTCCATCTATCCTTTTAAAGCAAAGGCTTGCTAAATAAAATTTGTTTGGGATTGCTTGGGAAAACTTAAAAACTTAAAAAGCAAAAAAAATAACATAGTCGCTACAAACAGTGTAGTTACTATGTTATTCGCTTTGGTGGGAGAGGGTGGATTCGAACCACCGAAGTCACTGACGACAGATTTACAGTCTGTTCCCTTTGGCCGCTCGGGAACTCTCCCATATAAAAAGTCTGCAACTAAAAAGATATTGCAGACTATGTGGAGCTGGTGGACGGACTTGAACCCCCGACCTGCTGATTACAAATCAGCTGCTCTACCAACTGAGCTACACCAGCACTTGAGTGCTAAAACACTATATCATAAAAAAATAATCTAGTCAATAGGTTTTTTAAAAATTATGATGTTTTAGCACACTTTTTTATAAAATCTTGATTTTATCTACTTTTTATCTTTAAAATTTTAAAAATATCTTTGAGTTTTGGTGTGTTTCCATACATTAGCACACCCGTTTTATAAACCACGGCAGAAAGATATCCAACAATAAATTCGGATACAAATAAAATAGCAACAGATATTATAATTTGATATTTTGGAACGGTACTCATCGCAATTCTTGCGAACATTGCCATTGGAGATGTAAACGGAATATATGAGCAAGCAATCATAAGTGGGCTGTCAAGGTTACCACCCGTAATTGCAGATATTACAATTCCAAATGCTGCAATAAAAATAAAGGTTACAGGCATTATGAGCGTGTTTAAATCCTCTGGTCTTGTTGCAAGCGAGCCGAGCGCACCATACATAAATGCGTACACAAAAAACCCGAGTATAAAAACCAATATTGCGTATAACAAAATTTCAAGTGGCATTCCAAATATTGATTCTACAAACTCGTTTCCCTGCCAATGCTCTTTGTTCAAAGAATAAAATCCAAACGAAGCAAACAACATCAATGCAAGCTGTAAAAGTCCTGCAAACCCCGAGCCTAGCACTTTTCCAAACATTAAACTGGTGGGCTTTGCTGATGTTATAAGCAGTTCCATAGCCCTTGAGCTTTTTTCTGATGCAACACTTTGTGCTACAAATTGGCCATATAACATAAGCGACATATATAAAAGAAGAATTATTATATATGTGTACAAAAAGCTTTGGGTTTGGTCTTTTCCTGTTATTACTATTTCACTGTCCACACTTGCCGTCATTATCTTCTCAGCATCGACCGGAGATACTCCTGCGCCCGTAAGTGCTGACAATCGATATATCTGTATTAAAACCTCATCTGCTATGTATGCGTCTGAATCTGAGATTGATTTTGTATCTGTTACATATTTGTACGAAAGCGGAGAATTGATTAAAAACCCTTTGTCAAACTTGCCCGTTTTAACTTTTTTTATAAGACCTTTTTCATCAGTATTCAAAGCCTTAACTATATATTCTTCGCCAAAAGCAGACTCAAATATTGACACTACTGATGCCTCGTCCATTCCATCTTGAACTACTACTGCTACCTTTGTCTTTTTGCCCTCGCTCACCGATGGCTTTGCACTTTCGTCTTTAAACTTGCCCTTTATGCTTGGAAAAGAAAGGCCAACCCCGATTAAAATCACAACGGCAAATGTAAAACCTACAAAAAATTTATTTTTAAAATATCCAGAAAGTTCAAATTTAAAAATCGTAAAAAACTGTTTCATATTGCACCCTCCGTAAAGTCCACAAAAATATCATTAAGCGACGGTTCGTATACCTTAAATTCGTCAATATCAGCAGAGCAATCTGCCAAAGTTCTTAACACTTGTGGTTTGTCATCTTCACGGTTTAGCTCTAGCAATAAACCGTCGTCTTTTTGTGATATATTTTTTATAAGTGAAGAAATATTTGAAGTTATAAAGTTTTGTACTTGCTCTATTTCTTGCGATGATATGTATATTTTATTGCGCTCATACCCTCTTTTTATTTCTTTTATACTACCAGACACTGCAACTTTTCCCTTGTTTAAAATTACAATATCATCACAGAATTCTTCAATATAATTCATCTGGTGGCTTGAAAACAAAACAATTTTTCCATCTGCAATAAGTTCCTTTACAATGTCTTTTAAAAGCATTGCATTAACAGGGTCAAGCCCTGAAAAAGGCTCGTCCAAGATTACTATATCCGGATTGCAAACTAGCGTTGCAACCAACTGAATTTTTTGCTGATTTCCTTTTGAGAGAGTGTTAAGCTTTGCGTTTTTATATTCAGTCATTTCGAGTTTTTCAAGGAGTTTTATTGCATTTTCTTTTGCCTGACTTGTAGAAACACCTTTTAGATTTGCAAAATAAATTAGCTGTTCCATAATGCTTTTTTTAGGATAAAGCCCACGCTCCTCCGGCATATATCCTATGCTTACTTTGTCTGTATCCAAAGGTTTTCCGTCAAGCAAAACCTCGCCACTATTTGCGTTGAACACCTGCATTATTATTCTAATCGTCGTGGTCTTACCTGCTCCATTTCTTCCAAGAAGCCCCAAGGCTTTTCCCCCTTGAGCCTCAAAAGAAACTCCGCTCAAAACCTGTTTTTCGCCAAAGCTTTTTGTTATTTCTTTTACTTCTAAAACCACTGTCTCTCCCCCCACATTCTTTAGGATTCTTTAGGATTCTTTAGGATTCTTTTGGTTGTTTCATTGTAAGCGATATTCGCTTTCTGTCAACATCTACTTCCATTACCCACACTTTTACAATATCTCCAACCTTTAAAACCTCTGAAGGATGTTTGATGAATTTATTTGTAATTTGAGAAATATGGACTAGCCCGTCTTGATGCACTCCAATATCTACAAACGCACCAAAATCAATTACATTACGCACTGTTCCAACAAGTTCCATTCCCGATTTCAAATCTTTCATTTCCATTACATCGGTTCTAAGAAGCGGTGGCGGAAGCTCGTCTCGCGGGTCTCTTCCCGGTTTTAAAAGCTCTCTTTCAATATCTCTAAGAGTCGGCTCGCCTATTTCAAGCTGATTTGCAATACTGTTTGCACCAAGCTCTTCTATTTTGTTTGAAAGCTCTGCTATATTACCGCCCTTTGCGTCTTTTAGGTCATATCCACAAAGTTGCAACAGCTTTTTAGCTGCGTCATAACTTTCTGGGTGAACACCTGTATTGTCAAGAACATTCTTGCTCTCTGCAACTCGCAAAAATCCTGCACATTGCTCAAAGGTTTTAGCGCCAAGTTTTGGCACTTTTTTTATCTGCGCCCTACTTGTATAGGCACCGTTTTCTTCCCTATATGTAACAATGTTTTGCGCCACTGTAGAGTTTATCCCTGCTATTCTACTAAGCAGTGACGGTGATGCAGTGTTAAGGTCTGCACCTACGCTGTTAACGCAGTCCTCAACTACACCGTCAAGCGCTGCCTCGAGTTCTTTTTTAGGCATATCGTGCTGATACTGCCCCACCCCTATTGCCTTTGGCTCAATTTTTACAAGCTCTGACAACGGGTCTTGAAGTCTTCTAGCGATTGAAACTGCGCTACGAAGTGACACATCAAACTGTGGAAACTCCTGTGCTGCAAGCTTTGATGCAGAGTATACAGACGCTCCCGCCTCACTAACAACCATATAGGACACCTTTTGTGGAATTTGTTTTAAAAGCTCGCTTGTAAAAATCTCTGTTTCCTTTGATGCTGTTCCGTTTCCAATTGCAATGATTTCAACATCATATTTTTTTATCAAATCTGCAATATATTTTTGTGCCTGCACCTTTTGTGCCTCGCTATGTGTTATGTATATAACGCCCGTATCAAGCACTCTGCCCGTTTTGTCTACAACTGCGACTTTACAGCCCGTTCTATACCCTGGGTCAAGCCCCATTGTTATTTTATTTTTAACCGGTGGGCAAAGAAGCAGTGGACGCAAATTTGAAGCAAACACTTTTATTGCTGATGTTGTCGCTTTTTCAGTAAGCATTGACCTAATTTCACGCTCTACCGATGGATAAATAAGTCTATCATATGCATCTTCGCCAGCCTCTTTTACCGTTTGAGTGCAAGGCGAATTATTGTTTTTAAGCATAATAGATTCAATAACAGACATAGCCTTTGGTCTTTCTAAAGTTACACTAACCTTTAAAAAGCCCTCTTTTTCTCCACGGTCTATTGCGAGAATTTGATGCCCTGCTAACTTTTCAATCTTTTGTGAAAAATCATAATACAAAGAATAAACGCTGTCTTCATCCTTTTGATTTTTAGACTGCAAAACACCAACAACGCTAAACAGATTCTTGAGCCTACGACGAATATCTGCATTATCAGAAATGTGCTCTGCGATTATGTCGCAAGCACCTGCAAGTGCATCCTGTGCGGTGTTTACATCTTTTTCCTCATTAATATATTGCTCGGCAAGCTCAATAGGGGTCATACAGTCTATCTCTTGCTTTAAAATCTGGTCAGCAAGAGGCTGTAACCCCTTTTCTTTCGCTATTGATGCCCTTGTTCTACGCTTTGGTTTAAACGGCCTATAAATATCCTCTAGCTCTGCAAGGGTTTGCGCATCCTCTATTACTTTTGCAATTTCGGGCGTCATTGCCTCTTGAGTTTCAATAGAGTTTGCAATCTCTTGCCTGCGCTTGTCCAAATTACGCAAATATTCCAATCTATCAGAAAGGTCCCTTAAAACTTGATCATCAAGCGTTCCGTGGGCCTCCTTTCTATATCTTGCAATAAAAGGTATTGTGTTGCCTTCATCAATTAGCTTTATAGTGTTTTCCACTTGCCAATCTTGAAGTCCAAACTGCTTCGTAAGAGCTGTGATTATATTCATACAATTCTCCAATTACATAGATTTTAATTGCCTTATGTCCCTACCCAAAAACTCAATCGGTGTGTAATCACCAATAATTCTTGACGAAATTCTTTGAGTATACCTTTGCTCAAGCTCCTCAAAGCTCAAATTGGTATTTATAATTACAGGCAGGCCTGTCGTCATTCTAGTGTTTATTATATTATAAAGAGCTGAAATTGTAAAAGATGTAGAAAACTCTGCACCCAAATCATCAAGAATTAACAAATCACATTCTAGTAACATTTTTTCTGTTGCTCCGTTGTCTTGTGACCTGCCAAATTTCTCTCTCTCAAGCCTGCTAAGCAAGTTTTGAGTAGAGCCATAAACCACTCCATAGCCCTTATCTAACGCAGCTTTTGCCATTGCAAGTGACAGGTGGGTTTTACCAAGCCCCGTTGCCCCATACATAATTACACTTGGTGCTTTTCTATCAAAATCATCTGCCCAACTGCGACAATAATTTAAAACTTCGCACATTCTTTCCCTCGGAGAAATGCCTGTCATAGGGTCTTGCTGACTTGGATAAAAATCAAGTCTAAATCCGTTAAAGCTCGAGAGTTTAACAGACGAGCATTTGCAAAGCTCATCATAAGCATATTTTTTAAGCAACGATTTAAAGCAATCACAGCGCTTGCCATCAACTGTGCCTCTGTCCTCACAAACAGGACAGTTGTATTTTACTTCTAAATAATCTTCATCAACACCAATGTTTATAAGTAAATCTTTTCTAAGCTGTTGTTGTTTCAGATTTTTCTTTGCAAGTTTTCCAATATACTCTTGTGCATTAGCCCCCATACTAATTGCCCTTATCGCTTCAAGCCCCGCTCTTGCAATTTCTTGCTCAATTTCTTCAATTTCTGGACAAGCCGTTATAAGCTCATCTCGCCTTTGTTTTGCTTGTGTTTCCGCCGTATGCCTTCTCCTACTGATTTCTTTCTTTGCCTTCTCAAAAATTTGCTCATTGTAGCTCATTAGCCGTTCCTCCTTTTATATTCAAGCGGCCCTCGTGCTTTCTCTCTGAACTTGTCTAAGTCGTATGATGCTCCCTCGTTTGCATTGCCCTGTTTTTTACCCTTTGCCTGTATAAAACGCTTATTCTTTGCTCCCTCTAAATCCCTTGGTGTTATTATGTTATCCATTTTCCAATTTTTTAGTATAGAATCCGTGTATGAAAAATTGACTTTATCAATATTGTTCAAAGTTTCTTCATACGCAAGATAAATCGTTTCTATTGGAAAGCCCATTTCTTCGTTCCATTTTTTTAAGTATTCATCGCGTTTTGCTGTATACTTTGGCGGGTCTACAGTAAACATAGACAAAAAACTCTTCCAGCGCTTTTCATCATTACACAACTTTTTAAGTTGCTCGTCCGCTTTCTCCAGCGTGTCTATTTCACGCTCTCCCCAATCCTTACCAATTTTTGAAATGTAAGCCATCGATGTTTTTCCCTTTGAAACAGCATATTCAATAATTGTAAGAATTACCTCTACAGGCAAGCCATAATAATCATGTATCATCAAAAGCTTTGCCTGCGTGTCATACCCGATTGTTTTGCCTAGCTTTGCTTGAGTTTCGTGGTATAGATATTTAAGCTCTGGACACTCAAGCACCCTTGTTGCCACCTGCTCGTGAGTTGGTGTAATTTCTGGTAACGGTTGCAACTGCTCCTTTTTTTGCTCTAACTGTTTTCCCTCTTTTTTATCCTCCTTCGGTTCTTCCTTCGTCTTTTTTATTACATTATCTTTTGCTACCAAACCTTTTTCAACCCAGTACTGCATATTATCATGCACTTCTGGAACAGACATCCCGACGCCCTTAGCAAGCTTTTCAATCTCAAATTCTTCTGCGCTATGCCTTACAAGCCACAAAAAAACCTTTAACTGTTGACCGCTCGCTATCTTAATGTGTTGGTCTACCACCTGGGCCGGAACTGCAAATGCATTTGACCAAGCCGACGGTGCTATACTGTAATTCATATCTCTTCCCCATAATCAAACTTTATTTATATTATATCAAAATTATAAAATAATTTCGACTTACATCATTAGTCGCCGTTTAAGTCAATTCATATTCAAAAATTACACCACTAATCAGCTAAACTTAGGCTATAAGCAAAATTGTAAAATAACACAAATTACTATTTAATGTTTTTTAAAGTTAATATAAAATAACGCTATTGCGACAATATCCAATATAAAGTATAATTCTATTGTAATTGTTTTGCCTTTTAATAGGTTTATATTATATATCAACAAATTAAAAAAATAAAGTATCAATATACCTAAAAAAATAGGTGTACCTTTGTTATTCTCAAGTCGTTTTATATCATTTTTAGAGTAGGAAGTGGAGTTTTTGTCGATTTCTAAGAATAAAAGAGTGGAAGTTTTTATCGATGGCGTCACAACACAAGGCTGGGGTGTTGGACATATTGATGGTTTTGCAGTATTTGTTGCCAACGCTGCCATTGGTGATACTATACTAGTCCACATCATAAAAGTCAAAAAAAATTACGCAATAGGAAAACTTTTGGATATTATTATACCATCTCCAAACCGCTATGAACCAGATTGCCCTGTTTTTTCACAATGTGGTGGCTGTGCATACAGGCACATAACCTATGATTCTGAGCTAAACATCAAGTACAAACAAGTCAAAGATGCGTTCTCTAGAATTGCTCATATGGACATAAAACCGCAGCCAATTATATCTGCAAATAATATTGATAGGTATCGAAACAAGGCGCAGTTTCCAGTAGGATTTGACGGTGAGTTAAAAATCGGATTTTATGCACCCTACAGTCACCGTATAATCAACTGCCGTGATTGTAAACTACAGCCTAAAGAATTTACAACAGCTTTACAAGTTTTTGACGAGTTTTTATTGCAAAATCATATACCTATATATAATGAAAAAGAAAACAAGGGGCTACTGCGTCATATTTACCTAAGAAAAGCAGATGCAACGGAAGAAATTTTAGCCTGTGCAGTAATTAACGGAGATGCATTACCAAACGCAAATATACTTGCCGAAAAATTAAAGGATGCTTTGCCAAATCTAAAGGGATTTTTAATTAATATCAACAAAAGTGATACTAATGTTATTCTCGGCGACAAATGCAAATTAATATGGGGACAAGATTATATAACCGATGTGCTTTGCGGATGCAAATTTCGGATTTCTCCGTTGTCATTTTATCAAGTCAACTCTTCGCAAGCAAAGATGTTATACGAAAAAGCGCAAGATTACGCAAGCCTTAACAGTGATGATATATTGCTTGATTTGTATTGCGGAACTGGCACAATAGGTCTTACAATGGCAAGCAAAGTAAAGAAATTAATAGGTGTCGAAATAGTTGAATCCGCAGTAAAAGACGCAAACATAAACGCGCAAATTAATAACATCACAAATGCAAAATTCATATGTGATGATGCATCAAACGCTGTGAAAAAGATGATTGAAAACGATGAGCTGCCAAGTGTCGTGCTTGTTGACCCACCACGCAAAGGCCTATCCCCCGAACTAATTTCAACAATTGCAGCAATAAAGCCAAATCGCATTGTCTATATCTCCTGCGACCCCGCAACCCTCGCAAGAGATTGCGCACTGTTCAAAACTTCAAACTATACCGTCAAAGAATTAACCCCCGTCGATATGTTCCCAAGAACGGCACACGTGGAGTGCGTAGTATTGATGTCAAAAGTACAGAACTGAATACCGAAAAAGGCTTGAAAATAAAGCATTTCCGAGAGTTGGAGGTATTCTTCCGACTCTCGGATTTTTTCGTTTTAAGGATACGTCAACTATGCAAAATCGAGGGTTGAGTTGACAGGATGAAAATGGGCAAGGTCGAGTTGATAAGATAATTTTGTGTGGGGTTGAGTGGATGTTTTAAGGTAAAATACAAAGAATCAGTGGCGTCCAGACGAAAGTTTGGACGTTTTAATTTGCAAATAATTAAGATATATATAAAAAATAATTTTAAAATAAATGCGATATA
>JAAYPE010000097.1 GCA_012519975.1 Clostridiales bacterium | reverse complement strand
CGCCACAACAAGGCGAGCAAAAAATTGAAAAAGAACAGGAAAGCGAAAAAGAGCTTGCAACTCAAGCAGTTTAGATTGTTTTAAAAACTAACAATATTTTTAAAAATAAAAAATCTCCTATCACCACAGGTGATAGGAGGCTTTTGTTTCTAATTATAATACTAATCTTTGCTCATCATAGATGAGCAAAGGAAAACACTATCAATAAGTGTGCTATTCTTTATCGTGTTTTTGTTAAGTGATATGCGTACATTCGACACGGGGGTGTAGGAATATAACAGGAGGTCATTGCCACTTTGATATACTCCTACATTTCCATTGTTCGTTGTTACTGAAAAATATCTTAGTACATTGTTGTAGTCGTGTAACCACAATTCATATCTACCTGTGCTTGTGTTGTAGTTCATATCATAGGTTGGTGCTGATGAAGATGATGGTGATGTAAAATTTGGTCTTGTGTTATGGGTAGCTATTCTGTTTGCTAGTTCCCAATAAGCACTCTCAGCCGGTGTGCCTTTAATAGTTGAATTGTAAAACTTTCCGTTATGTAATGTGCCGTCAATACCTCTATAACCTAATTGGTATTCCCATATAATCATTTGAGTGGCAGCGTAAGCATCGCAATTAGCTACTCCTAAATTACTACTCGGAAAACCATACATTTGGGCATAGGAAATGCCAAATCGTTGTTCATAGGACATATTTTGCCAATATGCAGTATATTGAATATCTTGTGCGTTCGTTTCTGCAAATGAGTTGCCACCAGTAAAGTAATCTATACAATAACTCCATATGTATTGACCGTTTTCTAAAATCGGTGTGCCTTTATTATCACTTGCACAATAAATCATTCTTAGGTTTGTAGTTTCTCCGTTCGCTCTTGGATAGTAATAGAAGTTTGCGTTACTATCATATCTTGATGGCGAGTTTGCACCTTTGACACAGGCACTACCTATGTTTGCATAAACTTTTTGGTTTGGACTAATATAGGCAAAAGCCGATACTATCGTACTTGTCACTATCATTGTAACTAACATTAATGTTGCAATGACTTTTTTACCTTTTCTACCTAGATTTTGCAATCTACATTTCCCCTTTCATTTGTGTGTTCAAATTGAACATACTTGAATTTATATAAATTATGCTATTACAAAATAGACTTCAATTAAATCTCTATTTCCTTTTAAATACATTTCTGCGTTATCTTCGTGTCCTATACATCTTCCATCTTTATAATTATCCATTGTTACAAAAACAACATTTATATCGGTAAATGTGTAATCTGTTCTTGTTTTTGTAAACTCAATTCCACTAAAAATATCCTTTTTAAAAGCTTGCGATGATGAAAAACCATAAGATGCAGTAGGTGTTATCCAATGTCCATTACCTAAATTCAAACTTTTATCATAATTAAGTCCTATACTTTCAGCATAAGCTTTGCAATCGTTTTCCATCTGTGCAATTGTTCCCCAAGCATTTGCATATCCGTATGGGTTTTGTGATACTTCTGTTACCCACCAAGACATACCATTGCTTGATGGTGGAGGGGGTTGTGGTGGTGCAACTGGTTGTGGTTTTGCTGGTGGTGGTGGGGTTTGATTTTGTGGCTTTGGTGGAGAATTTTTAGTGGTTTTTTCGGAGTTTTTAGCGGTTTCGCTCGTTTTTGACTTTGTTGTTGACTCTACAATAGCGTTAGAATTGCCTGTAATGCCCTTTTTAGCCGTTGTAGGCACTGTTAAGACCTCTGTTGCCTTTTCGCCTTTTGAGTTCGTTACAGGTTCACCAGTAGCGTCTGTGACTTCTACGATTGTTGTTTGTACTTCTACTTTTGGTTTGGTTGTCGTTTTGTCCGACTTGTTATTGTCAGAATTCTTGTCTTTGCCTCAGGCACTAAATAGTACCATTGTTGTTAAGATGATTGTGAGTAGTTTTGTGTTTTTCATTGTTATTGCTCCTTTCGTTTGTGGAAAATTATATTAATCTAAAAGTTTTTATTGTTGGGTATTGTTTCCAAACCTCATATATTCTTTTTACAAAAACTCTCCATACAACATTCGTCACATTTTGCTTTTCTTGCTGTGCAAACAGCTCTGCCGTGCAAAACACATCTATGGCAAAAGTCATTGCTCTCTTCTGGTGGCAAAATCTTCCACAACTGTCGCTCTACCTTTTCAGGATTTTTTGAGTTTGCAAGACCCAGCCTATTAGAAATTCGTATGAGATGCGTATCAGCGACAATTGCAGGTTTTCCAAAAACATCGCCACGAATTAGGTTTGCCGTTTTTCTTCCAACACCTGGAAGTTTTAATAAATCGTCCATCTCTTCTGGCAAAGCTTTATCAAAATCGTCACGAATCATCGTAGCCATACCTATTATATCCTTAGCTTTTGTTCGGTAAAATCCACAAGAGCGCACAAGGTTCTCGACATCGCTAAGGTTTGCATTCGCATAATCATCAAGCGTTTTATATTTTTCAAAAAGGGCGGGGGTAATAGTATTTACCCTTGCATCTGTGCATTGTGCAGAGAGCCTTGCCGCTACCAAAAGCTCAAACGAATTTTTATAATCAAGCGAGCATAAAGAGTCTGGATACTCCTTTTTTAAAGCGTTTATACACTCAATTGCTCGTTCTTTTTTTGTCATTAAAACACCTCGCTAAAAGTTCAATTTAAGATTGTTATGCCTTTATCAACATTATAAACTAAAAGTAGAAAAAGACAACTTTAAAAAATGTGTTCTTGTCTGTTGCGAAAATTGAAGTTGTATGTTATCATTTTAGCGAATAATGTTATTTTATCGTTTGGAAAGGATTGATATTTTTGTACAATGACCTTATGGACACAATCGGTTTTGTCTCAAATGTAGACAAAGAAGTTGGACAAGCAATGGAAAAGGAGCTTGCTCGTCAACAACGAAATATAGAGCTTATAGCTTCTGAAAACATCGTTTCACCTGCTGTTATGGCTGCAATGGGTAGCGTGCTTACAAACAAGTATGCAGAAGGGTATCCAAGCAAGCGTTATTACGGTGGTTGCGAATGTGTTGACATTGTTGAAGAAATTGCAATAAACAGGGCAAAAGAGCTTTTTGGTGCAGAGTTTGTAAATGTTCAGCCTCACTCTGGCGCACAAGCAAACCTTGCAGTTTATTTTGCATTAGTTGAGCCGGGCGACACAATTATGGGAATGAGCCTTGCAGAAGGTGGGCACTTAACACACGGTTCTCCTGTTAATATGTCTGGAAAATATTATAACTTTGTTTCTTACGGCGTTGATAGCGACGGGTTTTTAGACTATGAAAAACTTGAGCAAACAGCAAAAGAGATAAAGCCAAAAATGATAGTTGCGGGTGCGTCTGCTTACCCTCGCACAATTGATTTTGAAAGAATTTCTAAAGTTGCAAAAGAAGTTGGCGCTTATTTTATGGTTGATATGGCACACATTGCAGGACTTGTTGCTGCGGGGCTTCACCCATCTCCAATTCCTTACGCTGATGTTGTAACAACCACAACTCACAAAACGCTTAGAGGCCCTCGAGGTGGTATGATTCTTTGTAAAGAGAAGCTTGGCAAAGCAATTAACAAAGCAATTTTTCCAGGTACTCAAGGTGGCCCACTTATGCACACAATAGCGGCAAAGGCTGTGTGCTTTGGCGAGGCACTTTCTCCTGATTTTAAAGTGTATCAGCAAGCTGTTATTGATAACTCAAAGGCACTTGCAAACGGGCTTATGAGCAGAGATGTAAACCTTGTTTCTAGCGGTTCGGACAATCACCTAATGCTTGTTGACCTTCGTTCTCTTAACATAACAGGTAAAGAGCTTGAGCGCAGGCTTGACGAAGTTTATATTACAACAAATAAAAATGCAATTCCAAACGACCCGCAAACTCCATTTGTTACAAGCGGACTTAGGCTTGGCACTCCCGCTGCAACAACAAGGGGGCTTGACACATCTGATATGGATAAGATCGCACAATATATTTATCTTGCTGCGACTGATTTTGAAAATAATGCAGATACAATTCGTCAAGGTGTAACAGAAATTTGCGACAGGCATCCGCTTTACAGATAGTGGAATTTTTAAAATTATAACAGGTTTTTATTCAGGGGCAAGGAAATTATTCCTTGCCTTTTTTGGGTGTATTTTTATATTTGGGTGAGTTTTAGGCATAGGTGGTAGGTGTGTGGGGTTATGGTTAGTGGCATATTAATTTACTCTTAGACACGGGTAGTGGGTGTGTAGTTTAACCGTTAGTCACATTATGAGTTTGCTTTTAGACACTGGCAACAAATGTGTGAGTTGCTTTTAGTTTTATTTATTGGCTTTATCTCATTCATTTCTTTGCTCGCCAAAGAAACGAACCAAAGAAAGGCGACACGGGGGAAACCCTCTGTTGTCCTTTCAGTCGGTTTTCCCCCGTGACCCCCATCCAGTACGATATAGGTAGTTTGTTTATTATGATTTATTGGGGTTGCAAAATAGTGGGTGTATGGATTTATAATTAACGACATTTTTATTTTGATTTCAAGCACAAAGCGCAAATAATTATTACATCCCACTACATAAAAAAGCAACCCCGCTACATTAAAAAAGCAGACGGTGAAGTTTAAATTCACCATCTGCTTTTATTTAAAATTATTTAAGCACAAGACCGATTTATATGTTTTCTTCTCTAAAATCTATTGTAAGTGTGTCGTGTGTGCCTGTAAGTTTTGTATATTTTACACCTGAGGCATCAAGCATTTTCTTTGAAGCTATTACGCTTGGTGTATCTGCGTATTTATCTGAAATATACACAATCTCAGATATTCCACTTTGGATAATTGCCTTTGCACATTCATTGCAAGGGAAAAGTGCAACATAAATTTTACATCCATCTAGACTACTTGTTGCATTTAAAATTGCATTTAACTCTGCGTGGCAAACATAAGGATATTTTGTGTCAATTTCATCGCCTGTTCTTTCCCAGGGAAAAATATCGTCACTACATCCTATCGGAAAACCGTTATATCCAACGGACATAATCTTGTTTTTATTATTTACAATACAAGCGCCAACTTGCGTACTTGGGTCCTTACTACGATTGGCAGACAACAATGAAATGCCCATAAAATATTCGTCCCAGCTTATATATCCTTCTCTTTTTGACATCTTTACACCCCTTACTTTTCGTTTAAAAGTGTTTTCATATATGAGGCAAAGTGTGCAAAAACAATTCCTGGTTCTTGCAAATCTGGCTTCCAACGCTTTACCCATTCAAGAGAAACATAACCATCAAAACCAATTTTTTGCAACTGGCTTATTGCTTGCGGAATTGGAATTTCACCGTGTCCCATCATTTTATACTTTATATTTCCGTCCTTTACAACAGAATCTTTTACGTGCACGTGCTTTATATATTTGCCTAGTGCGTTTACCGTTTCCTCTGGTGTTTGCTTTGCGAACTGAACAGTGTGATGAACATCCCACAAAACTCCAAAATTTTCACTGCCAGAGAGTTTTATAAAGTTTAACATTTCATCTGCAATTGCAAGCTTACCGTTTGTTTCGATTAAAGGAGTTACATCAAAAAGTAAGGCGTACTCACAAATTAACCCAAACAGTTTTGCCCCCAGCTCAAAATTTCCGTCTGTTATTTGTGGCTCGCCTGTTCCCATAATTCTAACATATTTAACGCCTAATTTTGACGCAAGATTTATATAATCACACGCCTCTACAAATGCTTCTTTTGCTTTTTTATTATCAGCGATTGCAGCGCCTGAGTCTATAATTGGAATTTTAATACCTATGTTGTTAATTAAATCAATTGTCTTGCCAATGTTTTCGTCACTGAACGCATCAAAATCTGGAACATATATTTTATCAGAAATACCTCTAAGCTCGACACCATCTAGCCCCAAATCTTTAGCAGTTGTAAAAACTTCATCAAGATTCCATCTAGGGCAACCGAGTGTTGAAAATGATAGCTTCATTAAAAACCTTCCTCTCGTTTTATTTTACGCTGTTTCAATATCCTTGTCTGACTGCAAACCAAAATGCTCTACCGCTTGGTCACGAAGCACAAATTTTTGAATTTTTCCACTTGCAGTCATCGGAAATTCTTCTATTATCCATACCTCTTTTGGAATTTTAAAAAACGCAACTCTTTGCTTGTAATATTCTTTTATATCCTCTTCTGTTACATTTGCTCCGTCACGCAAAATTACGCAAGCACAAACCTCTTCGCCATATCTTTTACTTGGAATTCCGATTACCTGAACATCTTTAACATCTGGGTGGTCATAGAGGCACTCCTCAAGCTCTTTTGGATAAATATTTTCGCCACCACGAATTATCATATCCTTTAGACGCCCTGTAACCTTATAATATCCCTCTTCGTCACAAACTGCAAGGTCGCCAAAATGCAACCAACCGTCCTCATCAATTGCAAGTGCTGTAGCCTCGGGCATTTTATAATACCCTTTCATTATATTATAGCCTCTTGCACAAAATTCTCCGATTTGACCTGCCGGCAGAGTTTCCCCTGTTTCAACATCAATTATTTTACATTCAACCCCCGGAAAAGCCTTACCAACAGTTGTGCAACGATGCTCTTCTGTGTCTGTAATTGTAGTCATTGTGCTACCTGGTGATGACTCAGTTTGTCCAAAAACAATAACAACATCACTCATATTCATTTTGCCAATAACATCACGCATAGTTTTTATAGGACAGGGAGAACCTGCCATAATTCCTGTACGCATTTTTGAAAAGTCATAGCTTTCAAAATCAGGGTGGTCCATTATTGCAATAAACATTGTAGGCACACCGTGAAGAGCTGTGCATTCTTCACTTTTTAGTGCGTCCAAAACTTTTTTTGGATTAAAAATATCTATTGGGACAAAAGGCGTTCCGTGAGTTATGCAGGCCATCACGGCAAGCACTATTCCAAAGCAATGGAAAAATGGCACAGTAATACAGAGCTTATCCTTTTCAGTAAACTTCATACCGTCACCAATAGTAAGCCCATTGTTGAGAATATTATAATGTGTAAGCATTACACCTTTTGGAAAGCCTGTTGTTCCTGATGTGTATTGAATATTTACTGTTTCGTGACAAGTGCAACTGTCCTTTAATTCTTTAAACTCATCATAGGAAACCTTGTCGGCAAGCTTGTAGAGGTCACTCCAATTTACCATTCCTGCTGGACAATCTCCCTGCCCCGCATAAATCACAGTTTTAAGCCTTGGGAGCGACGGCTCGTTTAAATTCCCAGGTTCACTATCCTTAAGCGTTGGGCAAAGCTCGTTCATTATATCTATATAACTAGTTCCCTTAAAACCATCTATCAAAATTATTGCATCTGTATCTGATTGACGAAGTTGATATTCAAGCTCAAAAATTTTGTAGCTAGTATTTACAGTTATAGCAATTGCGCCCATTTTTGCACTTGCAAAAAATGTGAGCAACCATTCAGGCACATTTGTTGCCCAAATCGAAATATGAGAGCCTTTTGTTAGTCCTAGAGACATAAAAGCCCTCGCTATAACCTCACTTTCGTCATCAAATTCTTTCCATGTTCGCTTATAATCTCTATCGGTATAATTAATCATATTATTATTGGGATACAAATTCGCCATTTTTTCCATTTGTTCACCGATAGTGCATGTCAAGAAATCTTTCACTTTTTTTCCTCCTTTTTAAGATGTGCAGATATTTAAAAAAATATTAAAAACTTTGTATTTCTCCAAAATTTAAGCAAAAGCTAAAATGAAAAATGACACATTTTAGAGAAATTTAATTTTTCTTTACTAATATTAGAGTATTCTATCAAATTATAGAGACTTTTTCAATATTTTTAAAGTGCAATTCTACCAATTTTTTAAAAATCTCTTATTTTGCCTTGAATTTGTCGTTGAAAGAATGATATAATTAGCTAATTTATTTTTTACTTTTTTGGAGGCGTGGGAGCAATGATTTATAATGAAAAGTTTTTAGGAGAAGGTTTAACATTTGATGATGTTTTGCTTATTCCTGCTTATTCAGAGGTTCTTCCTAGTGAAGTTGACTTATCTACTAAGCTTACAGCAAAAATTTCTCTTAACACTCCGCTTATGACTTCTGCTATGGATACAGTTACGGAATCCCGTATGGCAATTGCAATAGCAAGAGAAGGCGGAATTGGTGTTATTCATAAAAGTATGCCTATTGAAAGGCAAGTTGAAGAGGTTGATAAGGTAAAGCGCTCTGAAAATGGCGTTATTGTCAACCCTTTTTTCCTTTCTCCTGACCATTATGTAAGCGATGCAAACGAGCTTATGCGCAGGTATAAAATATCGGGTGTGCCAATTTGTGAGCAAGGCAAACTTGTAGGTATTCTTACAAACCGCGACTTGCGTTTTATGACTGATTTTCATGTTAAAATCAGCGAAGTTATGACAAAGGAAAATCTTGTTACATCTCATGTGGGAACAACTCTTGATGAGGCTCAACAAATTCTTATGAAGCACAAGATTGAAAAACTTCCACTTGTTGATGAAAAAGGATATCTAAAGGGTCTTATTACTATTAAAGATATTGAAAAAGCTGTTCAATACCCAAATTCTGCAAGAGATAATTGTGGCAGACTTCTTTGCGCTGCAGCCATTGGTGCTACTGCCGATGTTTTAGAGCGTGCGCAGGCTCTTTTAGAGGTTCAAACCGATGTTTTGGTTCTTGACTCTGCACACGGACACAGCAAAAATATTATTGACGCTGTTAAAAAAGTAAAAGCTGCTTTTCCTGATGCACAAATTATTGCAGGAAATGTTGCAACCGCTGAAGCTACAAAGGCTCTTATCGAGGCTGGCGCAGATGCAATAAAAGTAGGTATTGGCCCTGGCTCGATTTGCACAACCCGTGTTGTTGCAGGTATTGGTGTTCCTCAAATTTCTGCCGTATATGATTCTGCACAAATGGCAAAACAATATAATGTTCCTGTTATTGCAGATGGTGGTATTAAATATTCTGGAGAAATTGTAAAGGCTATTGCTGCTGGTGCAAATGTTGTTATGATGGGTTCTTTGGTTGCTGGTTGCGAAGAGGCGCCTGGCGATACCGAAATTTATCAAGGTAGGCAGTTTAAGGTTTATCGTGGTATGGGCAGTATTGGTGCAATGAATTGCGGAAGTAAGGATCGTTATTTCCAAGCTGATAATAAAAAGCTTGTTCCCGAGGGTGTTGAGGGGCGTGTTCCTTATAAAGGACCTCTGTCTGAAACTATTTATCAAATGGTTGGTGGCCTTCGTGCCGGTATGGGATACTGCGGTTGCAATTCTATTTTTGAGCTTCAAGACAATGCTCAATTTACAAGAATTACCGCTGCCGGTCTTGCAGAAAGCCATCCTCACGATGTTTATATTACAAAAGAAGCTCCAAACTACTCTGGCAATTTATAATTTAATAATTTTACAAAAATTTGCACTCGGCTATTGTCGGGTGCTTTTTGTTTTTAAAAAAGGAGGCATCTGATTTCTCAAATGTCTCCTTAAAATATTTTATACAGCTTAAAATTTTGGTTTTCCACCCCAAAATATGTGGTCTTCAATAAGCACTGCACGGGCAAACGACGCTTCTGCTCCATCTATTTTTATAGGCAATGCGATTAAAAAATATTCTCCCGCTTTTACGCTAGTTAAATCAAGCCCCTCTAAAATTGGAATATTGTGACTCAAAAATGCGCGGTGAACAAACTCGTCGTCCTCCTTTGAGCCTATTGTTATTCCATCTGTACCGATAAGGTCAAGCCCTAATTTACAGGCATCAGTTGCGGCGCCACTCATAAAATGTGCTTTTCCGCCTGATTTTATCAGCAGCCTTTTACAATCCTTTGGAAATAATCGTTCAATAGTTATTCCCGCAATTACTCCTGGTGGCAATTCAATCACTGTGCAAGGACCTATAAAACGCTCAAGCTCCATAGAGTTTATCGAATTTCCATTCTCTATAAAGTGCATTGGTGCATCGATATGGGTTCCTGTGTGCAGGCTGGCATATATTGCCGACAATTCAAATTCATCGCCACAATCCATTCTATTTAGCCTTTGGTGCTTTGGTGTTGGGTCTGTGTCATAAACTTGCGCCGTTAATAATTCAGTAGAAATATCAATAACATTCATTTCCCTGCCTCCTTGCATTCTAAATTTCATTTTTATTGTATCACAAAACAAGTAAATCGAAAAGTTTTTAGTTGTTCGTGTGGTGATTGGTGTTGGGATGGGGAGTAATTTAGATGGGGTTATGGTTATTTTAAAACACAGGTGGTAGGTGTGTGGGTTTATGATTAGCGGCATTATAACTTTACTTTTAGACACTGGCAATAAATGTGAGGTTTGCTTTTAGTTTTATTGTATTTCTTTGCTTGTATCTCATTCATTTCTTTGCTCGCCAAAGAAACGAATCAAAGAAAGGCGACACGGGGGAAACCCTCTGCGACCCTTTCAGTCGGTTTTCCCCCGTGACCCCCATCCGGTACGATATAGGTAGTTTTATTTTTGGGTAAGTTTTAGAGATTAAAAACAAATTATAGATTTTTATTACCACAAGGCTAACAACTTATATTTTCCCCCGTAACCCCCATCCAGTGCGATATGGGTAGTTTTTGTTTAGTTAGGTTTTAGGCACAGATGGTGGGTGTGATATCCAACTATTAGTGACATATTAATTTTATTCTTAGACACGGGTAGAGGGTGTGTAGTTTAACCGCCAGTCACATTATGAGTTTACTTTTAGACACTGGCAACAAATGTGTGGTTTGCTTTTAGTTTTATTATATTTGTTTGCTTATATCTCATTCATTTCTTTGCTCTCATTATCTTATTTCCTTTTTACTCTCGCTATCCCATTCATTTCTTTGCTCGCCAAAGAAACGAACCAAAGAAAGGCGACACGGGGGAAACCCTCTGCGACCCTTTCAGTCGGTTTTCCCCCGTG
>JAAYPE010000096.1 GCA_012519975.1 Clostridiales bacterium | reverse complement strand
TGATTTCTTTTTCAATAAATGATATTGCGTCTGCTGGGCAGTTTGGCAAGCAATTTCCAAGCCCGTCGCAATGGTCTTCTCTTAATAGCCTTGCCTTTCCATCCACCATTCCTATTGCTCCCTCTTGGCAAGCAGAAACACAAGCCTCACAGCCAATGCATTTTTCTTCATCAATTTGAATAATTCTTCTTGTCATCTATATATCCCCCTAAAAATAATTTTAGTTTTTGTTGACCTTGTGATGCTATTGTACTACAATAAAAATAACAAGTATGTTGTTTTTACAACGGAGGCTGATAAAATGAAAAAATATTTTGATGTTTTAAAATTTGTCCCATTATTTAAAGGTATAGAAGAAAACGAGCTAAGCTCCCTTTTACAATGCCTGTCTGCAAAAATAGCGACCTTCAATTCTGGAGAAACTATTTTTAAAGAAGGCGATAGTGCAAAGTTTGTGGGTATTGTCCTGTCTGGTGAAGTTCAAATTTTAAAAGACGATTTTTATGGAAACAGAAACATAGTAGCGTCCGCAGATCAAGGGCATTTATTCGCCGAATCGTTTGCCTGTGCCGATGTAAATGTTCTGCCTATTAATGTAATAGCAAAAGAAGATTGTGAAATTATGCTAATAGATTACAATAGAATTATCACAACTTGTCCTAATTCTTGCTTGTTTCATAGCAAACTGATTTTTAATATGATGAAGATACTTGCAACCAAAAATGTTGCACTTAATCAAAAAATCGAGCTTGCATCTAAAAGAACAACAAGAGAAAAACTCATAACCTATCTATCCACAGAAGCAAAAAAAGCTGGAAACAATAGCTTTACTATTCCCTTTAACAGGCAGGAACTTGCAGACTTTTTGTTTGTAGACAGAAGTGCTATGTCAAGCGAGCTGTGCAAACTTAGAGATGAAGAGATTATTGAGTTTAGTAAAAACAAATTTAAGCTATTATAATTTTTATTTAAAATTTTAAAAATGATGTGAAATTATTTTGCCAATAAAGCATCATACTTACTTATAGCATACTTTCACATTATTATAATTCCAAAATAGAATATCTTTACAAGTTTTAATCTTTTGTTCATATAATCAGTTAATAAAATCAAGTTTTTTTGTATAATTTAAACTTATATATTAAATTATAATGCTATACTATTTATAATTTCTAATACAATTATGGGGGTTTAAAAAATGAATAAGATTTTAGTTTTTGGTAGTTTTATTGTTGATTTAATGTCAAGGGCATCCCATTTACCTGTTCCCGGCGAAACTGTAAAAAGCAATATGTTTCAAATGGGTGCAGGTGGCAAGGGCTTTAATCAGGCAGTGGCTGCGCACAAATCAGGCGGAAGTGTAAGCACAATTATAAAAATAGGCAACGATGAGTTTGCAAATGTCGCTTTAAAAACACTTAAAAAATACGATATGTCTTCCGACTTTGTTTTCAAAACGGACAAATCCCCAACAGGAACTGCTCTAATTATGGTTGATGAAAACACAAGTCAAAACGCAATTATGGTGACTTTGGGGGCTAGTAGCACATTTGATGACACCGATATTAAAGCTATTGAAAATGAAATAAAAAGCTCTAAAATTTTATTGACACAGCTTGAAACTAATGTAAATGCAGTTGAAAAAATTATAAATATTGCGCACAAAAACAAAGTAAAGGTTATTTTAAACCCTGCACCAATTCAGCCAATTAACAGTAGTTTATATGAAAAAATCGACATTATAACTCCAAATGAAATTGAAGCTGGAATCTTAACGGGCATTAAAATTTCAGATGAAAAAGATGCACTAAAAGCTGCCCGTTATTTTTTAGACAAGGGAGTAAAAGAGGTTGTAATCACCCTTGGAAAAAACGGAGCTTTAGCCGTAAATAATGAGGGACACCAACACTTTAAAAACTATGATGTAAAAGCGGTGGATACAACCGGTGCCGGCGATGCTTTTAATGGTGCGCTTGCCACAGCACTAGCCGATGGTAAAAATCTTTTTGACGCCTGTAAATACGGAAGTGTTGTATCAAACCTTGCTGTTACAAAAATAGGAACAGCAGATGCAATGCCAAC
>JAAYPE010000095.1 GCA_012519975.1 Clostridiales bacterium | reverse complement strand
TAAGAGCCGTGTCGCTTGTGTTGCTCTTGCCTATGTACGCCTCCACGGCGTGGGTAAGAGCATCTATACCCGTTGTGGATGTGATATGAGGAGGCAATCCAACTGTAAGTTCAGGGTCAAGAACGGCATAACGAGGGCGTATACAAGGGTCGTTTATCGGATATTTTTCGTGAGTTACAGGGTTGCTTATAACAGCTGCAAGAGTTGTTTCGGAGCCTGTACCCGCTGTTGTAGGAACAGCAAAAAGTGGAGGAGGAAGAAGAGAACCCATTTTTACTGCAGGTAGTATAACCTTTAAAGTACCTCTCATTTTTTCAACAGAACGAGTAGGTCTTGCAACTCTAGCTCCTGCAATTTTTGCACAATCCATAGGAGAACCGCCACCAAAAGCGATTATGCCCTGACATTTGTTGTCGATATAAATTTTTCGAGCTTCTTCAATATTATCAATTGTTGGGTTAGGTTGAACTTGGTCATAAAGAGCATAGCGGACTCCAGAAATTCTAAGCTCTTCAAACAAATCATCTAAAAGATTTAACTTCATAAGCCCAGGGTCAGTTACAATTAAAATGCTTGAAATTCCTTTTTCGTTTATAAGGTTAGGTAGCTTTTTAATACTGCCGGGTCCAGTCAAAAGAAACGGCTCTTTCCACGGCATACAATACATAGCAACTTTCATAACTTGCTGATAAGAGCGGTAATAAACTTTTTTTAGTGGCCACATAACAACAACCTCCATATATTTGTTTTTTGTAAATACTACTATTATGGATTATATCATTAAAAATTAAATGCATTTTTCTAAATGGAAAAAATACCCAAAAATTACAAACCATTTTTTAAATATATTTTAGTCATTATACATTATTTGCAAAAAACGTGCTCTCCAATAGTAATAGTAATCGGTCTTTTTCTAATCCATTGATTTGTAGTTTTTGCAGGATTATAATAGTATATAGAACCACCGGTTGGGTCGTGTCCGTTCATACAGTCTTGAGCTGCTCTATTTGCAGATGCTGCAACAGGCTCGTTCCAGTTGCTGTCATAAATGCAGGAAAAAGCACCAGGTTGATAAACTACTCCAGATATAGTATCAGGGAAAGAGGCGTGAGCAACACGGTTTAAAACAACAGCACCAACAGCTACTTGACCTGTGTAACTTTCTCCTCTTGCCTCTGCTGATATAACTTTTGCTAAAAGATAGACATCGCTCTTGTTGTATGCACTGTTACTTGTCGAGCCACTAATTCCAAGTGCTGATAAAGTTTTAGAGCCGACTATGCCATCGGCAGTTAAACCCTTGCTTCTTTGAAAAGCAACAACAGCATCTCTAGTTTTTGCACCAAAAATTCCATCAACATTAGAATTATAAAAACCCTGCTCTTTAAGTTTTGTCTGGATTTGCCTTACCTGGTCTCCTTGTGAACCCATTTTTGATATAGTTTGTGAAACACCAATTCCCAAAGCAGCTAACGTTTTAGGTCCAGCAATCCCATCTTGTGTAAGACCTTTGCTTTTTTGAAAGGCGATAACGGCATTTTTAGTTTTTGCGCCATACACACCATCAACATTAGCATTGTAAAAACCAAGAGACTTTAGTCGTGTCTGAATTTGTCTGACTTCTTCACCGCGTGAACCAAGCTTTGACAAAGTTTGAACAGAGCTGTCTTCTTTTCTATTTGTAAAATATATGGCGGTTGGAACACAAATTGTAAAAACTAATACACTGCACAAAACTATAATTGCTAACTTTCTTTTTTTACCTAATATCTTTTCTATCATACAAATCAACTCCTATATCGGTAATATACCCCCAAAAAAGTCAATTATTAGCCCTTTTTACGCCTAATTGCAACTTATTTAAAGTTTTTTAAAGATTTTTGAAAAAAGGTGTTGACATTCTGTATTGCATTTGCTATTATAGTCAAGCGCCTTACGGGAAAGCACACAACACAGCGAGAACG
>JAAYPE010000094.1 GCA_012519975.1 Clostridiales bacterium | reverse complement strand
GTGGTGATAGGAGATTTTTTATTTTTAAAAATATTGTTAGTTTTTAAAACAATCTAAACTGCTTGAGTTGCAAGCTCTTTTTCGCTTTCCTGTTCTTTTTCAATTTTTTGCTCGCCTTGTTGTGGCGCAACAGGTTGCTTTGCATTTGCAAGCATAAGCTTTATTCTGTTTTCCTGATTTATTTGTGTTGCCCCTGGGTCATAATCAATTGCTACTATGTTTACATCGGGATTTTTTTCTTTAATAAGTTTCATAACACCCTTGCCAACAATGTGATTTGGCAAACATCCAAACGGCTGGGCACAAACAATGTTTGTTGTTCCTTGCTCGATAAGTTCAAGCATTTCTGCCGTGAGAAGCCATCCCTCACCCATTTTTGCACCAAGACCCATATAGCCCTTTGTGAGCGTGCAAGTTTTAGAAAACGATGCAGGTGGCTCAAAAGAACCCTCTAAATTTATTGCATCAATAATATCGTGCTGTTTTTTTATCAAGCCCTTAAACAACACCTTTGAGCCTAGTGCCTTTAATTTACCTGTACCGTATAACTGCTCGTCAACAATTCCGTTATATACACAATAAAGACAAAAATCTAAAAGCCCTGGCATAACAGTTTCAGCACCCTCAGAAATTAAAAAATCCTCTAAATTATTGTTTCCAAGCGGTGAGAATTTGACAAAAATTTCTCCTACAATTCCAACCTTTACTTTTTGCTCTTTTCGCCGTGGGATACGAGCAAAATCAGCTATAATTTTTGCATAATTTTCTTTTACTTTTTTATAATCTATAATTCGTGAGCTAGTTTCCATTTCTTTTGCAAGCTTTGCAACCCACTCGTGAGCTAGTTTTTCACTCTCGCCCTTTGTGATTTCATACGGCTTGCACTGGTTTAGTAAAAGCATCAGCAAATCGCCATAGTTTACAGCATAAAACATTCTGTGTGCCATAGACAAAGGAACGGTAAATCCTGGGTTGCTCTCAAGCCCTGCAAAGTTTAGCGAAATTACAGGAACATATCCAAAACCTGCCCTTTCGAGCGCTTTTCTTAGAAGTGCTATATAGTTTGATGCACGACATCCACCGCCGGTTTGAGTAATCATAAGAGCTGTTTTGTGTGGGTCGTATTCTCCACTTTCAAGTGCGTCGATAAACTGCCCAATTACAAGAATTGCAGGGTAGCAAGAATCGTTGTGAACATATTTTAGTCCACATTCTTTAACCTTGTTTCCAGAGTTGTTTAAAACCTGTGTTTTATAACCGTAAGAGTCAATTATTTTTGCTATAAGTTCAAAATGCATAGGCAACATTGTAGGAATTAAAATAGTATAATCTTTTTTCATCTCTTTTGTAAAAACTACTCTTTGCTCATTTTCCACAAGACTCATTCCTTTCTTCCAGTGCTCCAAGCAAGCTACGCAAACGGATTTTTACAGCGCCTAAATTTGTTATTTCATCAATTTTTATTTGGGTATAAAGTTTCCCCTCTTGTTCTAAAATGCTTCGTATTTCATCTGTTGTAATAGCATCAAGCCCACATCCAAAGGACACCAACTGAACAAGCTCGCAATCTGGATTTTGTGCAACATATTTTGCAGCGTTATAAAGTCTTGCGTGGTATGTCCACTGGTTTAGCACCTTTACTTTTTGCGGTTTTACAAGCCCACTTATGCTATCTTCGCTCACAACTACAAATCCCAAGGACGCTGCAAGTTTATCAATTCCGTGCCCAATTTCAGGGTCGATATGATACGGTCTGCCGGCAATAACCATTATGCGTTTGCCATTGTCCCTTGCAAAATCAACTGCCTTTTGTCCTTGATTTCGGATATCTTGCATCCAATCATTATAGCTATCAAACCCACTTTTTACAGCCTTTCTAACTTCCCAATAACTTATACCGTCAAAGTTTGCAGACAGCATTTTATAAAGTCCCCTAGAAAGCTCTTTTTGACTGTTTATATTAAGATATGGGTATAAAAACTTTGTGCTTTTAAGTGATTCAACATTTGCATTTAGAAGCTCAGAATAATATGCAACAACGGGGCAGTTATAGTGATTATCGCTTATTTTTTCGTCAATATTATAAGTAAGGCAGGGATAAAATATTGCATCCACATCTTTTTCCACAAGCTTTTCAATGTGACCGTGCATAATTTTTGCAGGATAACAAGCGGTGTCAGATGGAATACTAAATTGACCCTTACTATAAATTCTGCGGTTAGAAAGTCCAGAGTGCATTACATTAAATCCAAGCTGTGAAAAAATTGCAAACCAAAGAGGTGCAAGCTCATACATTCCCAAAGCAAGAGGAAGTCCGATAGTTCCACGGTGACCTTGAGTATGTTCTAGAGACATAAATTTGTCTCTTTTATATTGGTGCAAGTTGGGGATTACATCTGCTTTTTTTAGAGATTTTCCTGCACCTTTTTCACACTGGTTTCCTGAAATAAATTTTTTGCCATCACCGAAGGTATTGATAGTAAGGTTGCATTTATTTGTGCATCCCTTGCAAACAATGCCCTTTGAATTGTGAACAAAATCGCCCAACTGTGTTGGTGTAATTATTTCAGAACTTGTTATATCAAGCGTTTTTGCATGAAGTGCTGCACCATAAGCACCCATAAGTCCTGCAATTTGCGGACGAACAACATCACTGCCAATTTCTTTTTCAAAACTTCTTAAAACTGCGTCATTTAAAAATGTTCCGCCTTGTACTACGATTTTTTGCCCAAGCTCATTTGCAGAATTTGCCCTTATGACTTTATAAATTGCATTTTTAACAACGCTCATTGAAAGACCTGCCGAAATATCTTCAACACCTGCGCCGTCTTTTTGTGCTTGTTTTACAGACGAGTTCATAAAAACTGTGCAGCGAGAGCCCAAATCAACAGGGGATTTTGCAAAAAGTGCAAGCCTTGAAAACTCTTCTATATCATAGTCCATAGAGAGTGCAAAAGTTTCAATAAACGAGCCACACCCAGATGAGCAAGCCTCATTTAGCATAATGCTATCTATCGAATTGTTGTGTATTTTAAAGCATTTTATATCTTGACCGCCAATATCCAAAATAAAGTCAACATCGGGGCTAAAGTGCTTAGCCGCAGTAAAATGCGCCATTGTTTCTACTAACCCTTCATCAATGTGAAAAGCGTTTTGGATAAGCTCTTCCCCGTATCCGGTAACAGCACTTGATACTATTTTTATATCATCACCGCACAGGTTATAAATAATCTCTAACTGTTTTTTGATAACAGATACTGGGTTGCCTTTGTTCGAGCTATAATATGTATATAAAATTTCATCGTTTTGTGTGATTAAAACTACCTTTGTAGTTGTGCTACCGCAATCAATTCCCAAATATGCGTTGCCTTTATATTCTTTTGGGTTTGCAGTTTTCACAGTAGCTTTTTTGTGCCTGTTTTCAAATTCTTCAAATTCTTTTTGGTTTTTAAAAAGTGGCTCTAGATGAGTGGTTTCAGTTTTTTGCTCAGAGCTTTTTTCAATATTTTTAACAAGTTCCTCAAATGAAAAAGCTTTCTCTTGTTTTGAGGCGCAAATCGCAGCTCCAATAGCTACCGACAAGCGACCATATTCAGGAAATCTTGCGTTTCCTGGCTCTAGATTTAGCGTTTTTACAAATCTCTCACGAAGTCCTTGACAATAATAAAGAGGACCGCCTAAAAACATTACCTTGCCTTGAATTCTCCTACCCTGTGCAAGCCCGGCAATTGTCTGGTCTACCACCGCTTGATATATACTAATTGCAACATCTTGCTTGCGTGCCCCTTGATTTAAAAGTGGCTGAATATCCGTTTTTGCAAAAACTCCGCAACGAGATGCAATAGGGTAAACACGCTTATAGTCAAGACTTAGCTCGTCTAGCTCCTGAGTGCTAACATTCATAAGAGTTGCCATTTGGTCGATAAATGCACCTGTACCACCGGCACAAGAGCCGTTCATTCTTTCATCTGTTCCACCAGTTAAAAATACGACCTTTGCATCTTCACCGCCAAGCTCAACTACAACATCTGTGTCGCTTGCAAGCTCTTTTACAGTTTCAGCAGTTGCAAAAACTTCCTGCACAAAAGGGATATTTGCAGCTTTTGCAACACCAAGACCCGCCGAGCCGGAAATAGCTACACGAACAGGTTGCCCGTTTATAAGCTTTTCAAGCCTTAAAACAAGCTCCAATGTTTTTTGTCTAACTTGTGAATAGTGTCGCTCATAGCACTCATACAAAATCTTGCCATCATTTATTAGCACAATTTTTGCAGTAGTAGAGCCAATATCTATTCCCAGTGCCATATTTTTAACTGCTTTTACTTCTGGCATTAAATCATTATTCATCTGACTTTTGCTCCTTGAGTTGCTTGATTTTACTGCTATCAAGTTTACTTTTTAAAAAATAAGTGGACAATACACACTATATTCTTTCTTTTACACAAAGTCAATTAAGCAATTGTTAACTTTGACTTTTATGAACAATTTTCAACAAAAAATTGAGTTTTTATTTTAAAATCAACGCATTGATCTATGCTTGACTTTTTCGCCTTATTATATTAGTATAATTGTTGTATAAAAAATAGGAGGAATTTTGGTGCAAAATTTTGAAAAAACAATGGAAAAAATCGTCTCTCTTTGCAAGAGTCGTGGATTTATATATGCGGGCAGTGAAATTTACGGCGGACTTTCAAACACTTGGGACTATGGTCCTTTGGGTGTTGAGTTTAAAAATAATGTTAAAAGTGCTTGGTGGCAAAAGTTCGTATACGAAAATCGCTACAATGTAGGGCTTGATTCTGCAATTCTTATGAACCCACAAACTTGGGTTGCTTCTGGCCATGTTGGTGGTTTTTCTGACCCACTAATGGACTGCAAGGATTGTAAAACTCGCCACAGAGCAGATAAATTGATTGAGGACACTGGCGTTATTCCTGCTGGCTGGTCTTTTGATGAAATGTCTGAGTATATTAAAGAAAAAAATATTACTTGCCCAGATTGTAACAGTAATAATTTTACAGAAATTCGCAATTTTAACCTTATGTTTAAAACCTTTCAAGGTGTAACAGAAAGTAGCAAAAACGAGCTTTATCTTCGTCCTGAAACGGCACAAGGAATATTTGTAAACTTTGCAAATGTTCAAAGAACAACT
>JAAYPE010000093.1 GCA_012519975.1 Clostridiales bacterium | reverse complement strand
CTCCACGCAACAATATTTATAAAATCTGTTTGTTTTTCTCCGTTCGCATTTTTAAACTTTCTATCAACTGCCAAGCAAAAGCTAATTACTTCAACTCCGTTTGTTGTTGTTTTCATTTCTATATCGTTGCAAATTCTGCCTATTAATGTAACATTATTCATTTTTTAAACACTCCTTTATTTTTTTAATTACAGACCCGCCAAAGTCATCTTCTGTCAACTCAATGAATTCTTTTACAGTCATATTGTCTTTTTCAATATCAATCCCGTTGTTTTTACAAAAAATAGTTCTGCCCATTTCACAACTGCCTGTCAGTTTGTTGTGCCAGTCATAAAACTCTTTCGCAGGGTATTGCTCGTTAAAATTAAAATTTTTGATAAACAGTTCAATCTTTTCATCAACATTCATATTTTGGAATAACTTTATTTCAAGAGACTCTCTTGCTTTGTGAATCGTCTCGCCGTGTGCAAAACAATTCCCTGATTTAATAACATAACAAGGTATTAACGCTAAATCTTGTTGCAATATAAACCCTTTTGCTATGTTATTTTTTAATTTTGATATGATTGTAGGAATTCCATCAATTATATGAATTTTCATATTGTTCATAGATTTTATGCCATAGCCATCGCCAGAGCCATAGCCATCGCCAGAGCCAAAGCCATAGCCAGAGCCAGAGCCATCGCCATAGCCAGAGCCAGAGCCATAGCCAGAGCCAAAGTTAACCTCTAAAAAATTTTTTATATTTTCCATTCTTTAACTCCCTCAATTGATTCAATAGCTTTTTGAGTGCAAGGAATAATCTCGATTATGTCTAAAATCGTCATCTCTGGCACAACAACTGTAAATTTACAGCCGTCGGGCTTGCTTGTTCCATCTACAGCTAATTGCGACAACGAGCAAGCACCCTCCCAATACCAAAGGCGCCTAACATTTTTCATTTCAACTTCATTGCCGTTTTTGCTTTTAAGTTCTCCAAAAAAAACACCTGCTCTATCTGCTCTAACAATTACTTTTTTACTCATTTTTTATACACTCCATTCATTTTTTAAAGGCTGATATTCATCTGTTCCGTCGTAATATCCTGCGTATGACGCTTTAATGTACGATTTTTGTAATTCTGTTTCATACAAACTTTTGCTTTTGTAAAATCTGCAGTTTTCACAGTTCTTAAATCTTAAAGCCTTGCACTCGCTTTTTCTCTCTTTTGTTTCTGGGAAATAAGCAAAACAATTTGTCTTATCCATTTTTCAAAACTCCTTATAAATAATTTTTATAAAAAACTTGTCTAAAATCTTCAATAGTCCAATTCTCTGCTTGCATTATTTTTTCTTGTGCTTGTTTTTTAAGTTCAGAACGCAACTCATAATTTCGATGTATTTCAGTATGGCATTTTCTGCAAACTCTTATTAAACTTCCGTATTCTTCCGATTTTTTCCGATTACTTCCGTTAAAAATATGATGAGTTTCGCAGTAATTATATTGCTTGCAGATATAACATTGTTCCAATTATTCACCCTCTTTTTTTGAATTAATATACATAATAGCCTTATACTTTTTTATTGTTTTTTAAATTTTCGTTGCGTAAGTCTATGGCTTGTTGCAATGTATCTGTTCTTATTTTTCTAATTGGTCTGTACAATTTAACAGAATACTGACCGTTTTGTAATTTATTTATATTAGTAATACCTGTATTTGATTTGCAACTTCGTTCTTTTTTTACGCACCCTGTCGGCTTAATTTCTTCGTTTCTTTCTTCATTTCTTTTTCTAATTTCTGGCAGGCAAGCCGTGTTGTATATTTCTCGCAAATCTTCGTAAGACCTGCCCGTCTTTCTTATAATTTGATTCCAACTTTGCGAGTTTTCTTTTTTTAATAAATAATTATAAGCTTGTTCATCTGTCATCAACTTCCCCACTCCCTTTTAATCAAATCTAATTCACTAGCCGATAACACTGTTATTCCTAAATCTTTAGCTTCTTGAACAACACCGTCAAGCAAGATTGACATTTCTTGCGTGTCATATTCTGACGAGCCTTTGAAAATTTTATAATGCGTAAAATTTTTACCGTTTATTTTTCCTTGTCCTATTTCTTCAAAATACTTAAAATATCCGTTTACATCTACATCAGCGCGAACGCTAACAATTTCGCTTTGTCCATAATGTTTTAGCATATTCAAATATATTTCTT
>JAAYPE010000092.1 GCA_012519975.1 Clostridiales bacterium | reverse complement strand
ATGCCACCATACATTTTTCCTCGACTTTGCATTGACTTCATCCGGTTGCAGAGGATAGTTTTTCTCTGACCATTCTTTGGCTATCTGTGGGTGTGTACTTTTTAGGTCATTCTTGCCTTTTATAAATATATATCCACTGCAACAAGGACATTTACTGCCGCCTGAGCGTGTAGAGATAAGCGTATTCCATTCATAACCGCAGGTTCTGCACTTCCACCAAGCCTTGCTGTTTGCAAACGCCATAACTTCGGTAGGCTTCTTTTCATTCTTATCAGACCATTCGTCTGCAACTTCCGGGAACAGAGTTGCAAGGTCATTAAATCCTGCAAGCACTTTGTTATGGGAGCAGTACGGGCAACCTGTTTTGTTGATGGTTCTGCTCTTTACAGTGGCTATCCATTCGTGTCCTAATTTACACTTCCATATCACTTTCTTGTGTGAGCCGATAGATACCTCTGTCGGCTTGATTTCATTTTTCTCTGACCACTCCGAAGCCAATTCCGGCTTCAATGTACTTAAATCGTTAATTCCCTCAATCACTCTCGCACCAGAGCATATGGGGCATTTCTCTCCACTGGAACGAGCCTTTATACTTGTTTCCCATTCGTGACCGCAAGCACCTTTCCACCATACTTTCTTATTCGAGCCGAAAGTCACGCTGTCCGGTGTCAGCGGTAAATTCCTATCCGACCATTCGGCAATCAATTCGGGATGTACTGTCGCTAAACTGTTACTCATATCAAAACCTCCACTTCCTCTGTGATTAGAGTATATGAAGTTTCGGCTTTTTCTTGTAGTTTGCGAATATCCGTATAAATAGAAAAAGCCCTTTGAGAAAAGATTTTCCTTCTCTCAAAGGGCTTGATAAACTGGAATTTGTCTATTCGTATATTTCTCTATAAACTGTCATTCCGAGTATTTTAATTTCGAACCCATCAATATAGGGTTTTACATCATCTGCTTCCGGTGCAAATTGGTGTATTTTTGTAACTTCATATACGAGTGCTTTATAACTAACACTTCCGCCGTCTTTTAAGTTCATACGAACAGGGGTTAATAGAATTATTAAAACAACTAGAATTGCAATTACCACAAAGAATTTCTTTTTCATACAAGCACACTCCTTTGCCAACTTCCGATTTGTATTTCTGTTTGTTTTAAAAATGGGCAATTCCGCAATGGAACTGCCCATATATCTTGAAAATTATGCGATTTTTTAGTCTCTGCACCGTTTTCAACACCGATTGGTGTAAATTTGGTGTAAAGAGGTAAATCTATTCGGTTTAGAAAGTCCCGAAACCCGCATAAACACTGGGTTTTTTCGACTTTTACTTGTCGAGGGGTTTCATTGTCGGGAATAGCAAAACATCACGGATTGATGAACTATCTGTTAAGAGCATTGTGAGTCTATCAATTCCCATTCCCATTCCACCTGTTGGTGGCATTCCATATTCTAGTGATTTTACAAAATCATCATCGAGCATATTTGCTTCATCGTCGCCCGCTTCACGCAACTCCATTTGATGTTTAAATCGTTCCATTTGGTCGATTGGGTCATTTAGTTCTGAATACGCATTTGCAAACTCTCTCGATGTTATAAAAAGCTCAAAGCGTTCTGTAAGCTTTGGTGAATCTGGTTTACGCTTTGTAAGTGGCGAAACCTCAACTGGATAGTCCATAATAAACGTTGGTTGAACCAGCTTTTCTTCTACCTTTTCTTCAAATGCTTCGTTAAGAATCTCTCCCCAACAAGCGTCTTTCTTTATTTCTATTCCAAGGTCTTTTGCGACTTGCCTTGCCTTTTCATCATCACCTATAAATTGCGCAAAATCAACTCCTGCATACTCTTTAACAGCATCTACCATTGTAAGCCTTGTAAATGGCGATTCTAGGTCAATTTCTACACCTTGATAGCTAACTTTAAGCGTTCCGCACGCCTCTTTTGCCGCATTTCTTATAAGCTCCTCTGTTATGTCCATCATTCCATAATAATCTGTATATGCTTCATACAACTCAATTGTAGTAAACTCAGGATTATGCTTTACGCTCATTCCCTCATTTCTAAACTGTCTACCAATTTCATAGACCTTTTCCATACCGCCAACTATAAGGCGTTTTAGATAAAGTTCTGGTGCTATTCGCATATACATATCAAGGTCAAGCGCATTGTGGTGAGTTGTAAAGGGTCTTGCTGCAGCGCCACCTGGTATGGTATTTAGCATTGGGGTTTCTACCTCGATAAAACCAATATTATCAAGGTAATTTCGCATTGAAGAAATAATCTTGCTACGCTTAATAAATGTGTCTTTAACCTCCGGATTGACTATTAAATCCAAATAGCGTTGACGATAGCGAGTGTCTGTATCCTTTAGTCCGTGGAATTTTTCTGGAAGTGGCAAAAGTGATTTTGACAAAAGTTTTACCTCTTTTGCGTGGATTGATATTTCTCCCCTACGAGTGCGAAAAACAAACCCTTTAACCTCAACTATGTCGCCAATATCCCACTTCTTAAATTCAGCAAAAGTCTCTTCACCAATATCGTTTACCCTTACATAAACCTGCATTCTACCTGAGCGGTCGTGGACATCAATAAAATTTGCTTTGCCCATATCTCGCCAAGTCATTATACGGCCACAAATGCAAACATCTTGATTTTCTAGCTCTTCAAAACGCTCATTTATTTCTTTTGTAACTATTGTTGGCTCTGCTGTTGTTATTTCAAACGGGTCTTTGCCCGCATTTTGTAACGCTTTTAGCTTGTCCACTCTAATTTGGCGCAAGCTATTAATATCCTGTTCTACCTCTAATTCCTCTTGTTCTGCCTTTATGTTAATATCCTCTGACATTTTGGCACCCCTTTACTAAAATTAAACGAAAAAACACGGGCTGAAAAAAATATCAGCCCGCGCAAAAAACTTACTTTGATATTTCAACAATCTCAAACAAAAGCTTGCCTGCGGGAACTTCAACTTCTACCGTATCGCCAACTGTGTGGCCGAGCAAAGCCTTTCCTACGGGTGACTCATCAGATATTCTACCCTTTTCCGGATCTGCCTGTGCAAAACCCACTATTTGATAATCCATAATCTCATCGTACTCAACATCTTTTACTTTAAGCTTTGAGCCTATATGGACAATTTCTGTATTTAAATTATCTTCATCAAGTATCTTAACATTTTGAAGCATTGCCTCAATTTCATTTATCCTTGATTCTAGTTTACCTTGGTCACTTTTAGCCTCATCATACTCACTATTTTCTGATAAATCTCCAAAAGATAATGCTACTTTGATTTTTTCGGCAACTTCTTTTCTACCTACGGTTTTAAGCTGTTCTAGCTCTGCTTCAAGCTCGTGAAGCCCCGCATATGTCAATAAAATTTCATCAGCCATTAAATTCATCCTTTCAAGTGGGTTACACTATACCGTTTTATTATAGTTAAACATACCTGTACTGTCAAGTATTTACACTGTTTCATATTTTATCATTTTAGACAACTCGCTTACACTTTTCTCTTGGTTATAAAAAAACATTGTCCTAAAGCTTTCCTGTTCAAGCTTTTTACAACCGCAAAACTCATAAAGAGCGCTTACAAAGCTGTGTTCGTCTATATTTTTAAGCACTGGTAGATTAAGATTGTTTGGCAAAGTTATTTTTGGACTTATTAAAGTTTTATGTGTTACGTTTTTGCACAAATCTGTTGAAAATACTAACGCATTCGTTTTTGTAATTTGCTCAAACGGAGAAACAATCATATCACTTTGGAGTGCAAGATTTATATCATCACTCACCGATATTGATGCTCCCCATTTATAATACATTTCTTTTGCAATTTCTTCATATCTTTCTACTTTGTCCGTTACTATCCTTACAATAGAAACGCTTTTAACTATCTTTTCTATTTTATTAAAATATATTCCTTTTCTATCCACAATTGCAATACTTTGCCTTTGAGAGGCAAGGGTATTTTGATTTGATATGCTAATTGCTGTGTTGAGTAGCATTTGGGCTGTTAAATCATATGTAAAGTCAATCACCTTTACAGCACTGTTTTCCGGTGGTTTTACCCCTTTGGGCAAAATCATTCTATCCGACAATCGTCCAAGGCTATACTCCACCGCTTTCCAAGGCACTTTGCCACCTTTTGCCATTGTTGTAACAATAAAAAAGGGCTGACACTCTGACAAAGTTACCCGTTCTATATCTATTTGAGACTTTGACAGATATTTTTTTATTGTAGGAACAAAACCTACCTCTTCATCATTTATTTGTAATACTGCAAACAAAAAAACACCCCCAATATAAATATTATTCATACGGGAGTGGTTTTATTAAAGGTTAATTTCCTTCAATCTCTTTTAGTGCTTCAAGCTCTTCTTTTGCAACTTTTATTTGAACATCCTTAACTACTCTGACCTGCCTTCTATCAAGTGTGACCGGTGCAGCGTCAGGGTTTTTATCAAGCTTTACTTTTAAAGTTCCGGTAATTATGTTACTGTCAACAACAATGCCCTTACCGCCTGCCGTTTCTACTATTGCCCCTGTTTTTGGAGTTATTCTTAGCAAATGCTCGTACGCATCTTGCTCATACTTTAAACAACACATAAGTCTGCCACAAGTACCGCTTATTTTTACTGGATTGAGCGACAAACCTTGCTCCTTTGCCATCTTGATAGATACAGGCTGAAACTCACCGAGAAAGGTGTTGCAACAAAAAGGTCTGCCACAAATGCCAAGGCCACCAATCATTTTTGATTCATCCCTAACACCTATTTGGCGTAGCTCAATTCTTGTTCTAAACACACTTGCAAGATCCTTTACAAGCTCTCTAAAATCTACCCTTCCATCAGCTGTAAAATAAAACAATATTTTACCACCATCAAAAGTATATTCAACATCAATAAGCTTCATTTCAATCTTATGCTTTGCAATTTTTTGCTCGCAAATTTTAAAAGCTTCTTTTTCTTTGATTTTATTTTCTTCAACTGTTTTCATATCATCAGCTGTAGTTTTTCTAATAATTGGTTTTAAAGGTTTTACTATTTGCTCGTCATCAACTTGCCTATTTTCCATAGCAATTTCGCCACACTCAATGCCACGGGATGTTTCGACTATAACATTTTCACCTTTTTTACAATCTATACTATTTGGGTCAAAATAATACACTTTGCCAACCTCTTTAAATCTTACTCCTACTACTTCTGCCATAAGCTCCCTCCATTCTGCTAAAAAGTCTGCGTAGCCCTTATTAGCGTACTGCATAACCTTGTTATTGTCAAATTATTATTAGCGTACTGATTTACTTGCTGTGTTATATCTTTTACTGCATCAATTAATAATAACAAATGCATTTTATCAAGGCTTTTTATCAAAATATTTGCACTATCTCTGCTGTGTGAAATCAGCTTTTTTCCACCACAACAAAGTATCAAAGCATCTCTAAAAATTAGTTCTAGCATTGCAAGGCTTGTTTGCAACAGCTCTGTGTTTTTTTCAAACTCACCCGTTACCATAAGCAGTTCAAATTCATTTTTGTTTGCCACTGCAGCTGCAATTTTCTCTGCAAGCTCTCTTGCTTTCTCTTCCTTTTTTTCTGTTAGCTCTTGCGCTACTGCTGTGCCAATGTTAAAAACAACGCACCGTGAAAGCACTGTGGGTAAAAGCGTTTTATGATACTCTCTCAACAAAATAAACACTGCATATTGCGGTGGTTCTTCTAATATTTTT
>JAAYPE010000091.1 GCA_012519975.1 Clostridiales bacterium | reverse complement strand
GAAAATGTTCCTTTTCTTACTATACCCGAGCGTATTTCTCACCGTATCCGAGCATATTCCTCACCGTGCCTGAGCGTATTCCCCTCACACCCGAGCATATCTCTTGCTATACACGGATATATTTCGTTCTATATTCAAAGCGTATTTCTCAACGCACTCAAGATACATTATCTTTCCATACTCAAAGCATTCTTCTCGCCGTCATATTCGAGTGTGCCTTTTACCATCTTCCTCACCGCACACGAGCGTATTCCTCACCGTGCTCGAGCGTATTTCTTCCCGCACCCGAGCGTACTCCCCTCACACCCGAGCATATCTCTTGCTATAAACGGACATATTTCGTTCTATCCTCAAAGCGTGTTTCTCAACGCACTCAAGGTGCATTATCTTCCCATACTCAAAGCATCCTTCTCGCCGTCATATTCGAGCGTGCCTTTTGCCATCTTCCTCACCGCACCCGAGCCGTACTCCTCACCGTATCCGAGCCGTACTCACCCACCGCACCCGAGCCGTACTCACCCACCACACCCGAGTGTGTTTCTCACTAAACTCAACTGCGTTTTGTATTGTTTTCGTTCTGCATTTTAAACTATATTTAAACAGCTATCTCTAAAGAGTTTTAGAAGATTTTGCAGACTTTAACACCATAAGCTCATTAGAAAATATCTATTTTTAAAATAAAAATCAGCATCAAGACTCATCCTGATACTGATTTAAACACTTAATATTTAATTTTCATCACCATTATATATACTATAGATGTCATCCTTTTCAAATCGTGCTTTAGACAAGGCAACATCAGCATTCATATATAACCTTTCATAACTTGTGCCATCTATTCCATAGATAGAAACGCCTATGTTTCCTGTGATTTTGTAGCCATTTCCATCAACAATAAATGGCTCCCTTAGTATGCCACAAAGCTCCTCCGCACGATTTTGAAGTTCGTCATCGCTTTGCGCCTTGTCCGATAAAATTACAAACTCGTATCCACCCGTTCTATACACAGTTTCGGTGCTGCTCAATAAAGTGCGCAGTCTAGCGTGAAATTCTTCGAGTACTCCTTCTTTTGTATCAAATGTCCACCTATCATCATCGCTAAGGCTTTTTACATCACTAATATCTAAAAGAATAAAGGCTATTGTCTTCCTCACATCAATAGATTCAAGCGCTCTGCTAATTAATAAGTCAGTTGTTTCATTCTTATACAAGTGCCTCAAAGGGTCTGCATCAGCACCACTAGAAACCTGTAACTGCTTAATTTCACCCAAATCTCTGGCGAGAAAAAGAATTCGATTGCTAGTTGGAGGAACTCTCATATAAGTCACCCTAACAGAGTGATATATTTCCTCACCATTTCTAGTTTCTTTTCTTTTAAACTGATGTGAATCACCTGATTTTCCAAGCTTTAGTGCGGTTGAAATTGCAACAGGGTCCATAAAATCTTTTACTTTTTCCCTGTCCTCTTTATCAACCATACTTTTAACAAACTTACTTATAAGCTTGCTATATTTGATGTTGCGAGGAATAGATGAATATGCGTGCCTTGCGTTAACTACGGCAATCTCATCGGTATACAAATCTACAAGATATACTAAATCATAATGGTCGCAAATAGCGTTGTTAACAAACTCAACCATCTCTCCCATTTTTTGATTACTCTCATAAATTTCTTCAATTGACTGACAAAACGCAAAAACTTTTAACTCTTCATCATTGTTAGAAACCTTAACAAGCGTTACAGCGATTGGCTGATATTTTACCTCATCATTTACATATAATCTAACCTTTAATCTAACCTTTGTTAAAAGCTTTTTCTTGCCATTTTTAAATTCTTCTAAAACACTCAGTGGACTTAAGAAATTTTGAAACGCAACTAAATCGTCCGGATGTGCGCTATCCTTCAAGTACTGCTCTCTAAACCAAGAAAACTCACCTTTTTCAGGCCTATCTCCTGCTATTTCCTTGTCATAATAAAGCAGTGTGAATTCATCAGAATTATAATCAACCTCAAAAATCATACTAAACATTTCGTATAATAATTCTTCAAACTCTCCAATAGACGCTATCGATCCCTTAACGCTCATAATTTCGTCTATATTTTCTAAAAATAGTATAGACCTAAATCCTACAGCAAGGTTATGCTCCACCCTTACAATAGTGGCTCTGCACCACATATAATCCGTTAAATTGTCCTTAAGCATTTTAAAGTCTGTTATAATCTTTTTCTCACCTTGATAAAACGAGGACAAAACACCTATAGGCAAGCATCTTTCCCTTATGCTACTAACATCATCAGGATGAACAAGCTTATCTATCGCTTGCGTAAACACTTCTGTAGCATTAGTTCCTTCTGTTTCAACAAAATCATAAGAGCCTATTATGCCACCTTTAACTATTTTAAAGCTGTCTGTGTCATAATCTATTTCAATTGCTGTGCTTCTTAAAAAGTTAAGAGCTGCTAAGTATTTTGACTTTGCATCCAAATTTTCATCTTCAACTGTAACAACTTCTAGACTTCTATCTTCTACAATTGGTTCCGGCACCTTTTTCTTTTTACCCTCTACCAAGTGTTCGAATCTGTTGCGAGAAATTGGCTCTGAATATACATATCCTTGAACCACATCGCACCCTATTTCTTTTAGGAAATTCACCTGATTCCACGTTTCAATACCCTCAGAAACGGTTTTCATTTTAAGCGCCCTAGCCATTGCTACAACACTTGCAATGAGTGCTTTATCCCTTTCAGTATTCTCGCTGTTTTTGAAAAATAATCTATCAAGCTTTAGTATATCCATTGGAAGATTTTTAAGAATATTGAGAGATGAATACCCAGAACCGAAGTCATCAATCGAACATAAAAATCCATTTGCTTTTAGGTTGTTTACAATTTTTTGCAACAGCTCTATATTTTCAAGAACTATGCTTTCAGTAAACTCAAGCTCTAATAATCCATCTGGAATTTCATATTTATTTTTAATTTTTGTATATCTTTTCACAAAATCAAGTCTATAAAACTGAACTCTTGAAACATTAATAGAAATTGATACAACTTTTTTGCCATTGTCAAGCCATTCACGAACAGTTTTACACACCGTTTCAAACACATATTGGTCAAGGTTTACTATGAACCCGTTTTGCTCAAAAAGAGGAATGAATTTGCCAGGTAGCAACAATCCACGCTCAGGACTATTCCACCTAACGAGAGCCTCAGCGCCTATTATTTCGCCACTTCTAACATCATATTTAGGCTGATAAAAAACGACAAATTCATCGTTGGCAAGTGCGGCTTCCATCTTTTTCTCTATTTCTTTTTCAGCGATTATCCTCTCTCTTATTTCTTCATTATAAAAGGCTAAATGAAATTCGTGACTACCTTTTATTGATTTTTGTGCCATATTCGCCTTGTCAAGCATTTCACTAAAACTTGCGTCCTTATCTGTAACATCCTTGCAATAGACGCCAACATAGACGCCAACTTTAAAGTTTTCTTTTTTAAAATCCGAAAACTCTGAAAACTTGTCAAGCGCATTATAAATTTTGTCAATAAAATCTTCTCTATTATCATAGCTTCTTAAAATTGCATAGCTATCGGCATTTATTCTTGCAAAAATGCCATCATCGCCAATAGACTTTTTAATTGTATCTGATATATATATAATAAATTTGTCGCCCACATCGTACCCAAAAGTGTCATTTATATATTTAAAATTCTTAACATCTCCGTAGTATATTGCGAACTTTTTATCTGGATTTGTCTTTAAAATCTCTTCAGCCTCAATCAAGAATTTAGCATAACTAATGTGCCCTGTAAGCTCATCTTTATAAACCAAATCACGAATAGCATTGTTATATCTTTTATCAGCAATATAATAAACAATACCTATAAGTGCCGATACCGATACGACCGTGACTATAAGCGAAAAAACTTTTACTATTACACTTTGAGCATCTGTCACAATTTGAGTAGAATCCACAACAGAAATTACATACAAGTTATAATCTTGCACTTTTTCATAGCAAAAAATACTTTCAGCACCGTTAAAATTAACGCAAGTTGTTCCGCCAACACCGCCAACAAGCATAGAAGCTTTTACTTCGTTTAGCTCATCTTTTTTGTTTTTAGTGTTTTCACAGCCTTCCATTTTGTCAAAAATATTCTGCGTACTCCTTTGATTTTCAGATTTGATAACATACTGAACATTACCTTTTTCATCCACAACAAATACATCACCATAGCTGTCATAAAAAAAGTCTTTGTTATCCTCCATAACACCATCTTTATAAACCATACCGTGCACAAGCGATGCGTTGTGTTGTGTGTATGATATTATTCTATCTATTTGTTTTTGCCATACCATAGTTTTAGCAAAACCTTGAAAATAAATAAAACCTAAAAGAGTTGCTATTAAAAGAAAAGAAATAAACAATACTACAAGAGCGTGTTTTTTAGTTTCAATTTTTTGGATTTTGTCTTTTCGGTTCAAAATTTGTCTCCTCTTCTCATGAATAATCTCCCACATAGTTCCTATACTTTTATTAAAAAATTGTTAAATATAGATAGTTTGATTTTATCATTTGATACTTATTTTGTCAATAAAATAATATATATATCTATTTTACTGTTTTTTAATATGCATAACTATTTTAACTGTAAAAAGTTTTACAGTAATTTGAATTTTGTTTATTTTTTACATAATAGTCTAAATCTTCTAAGATTTCTTCTATATTATATATACTTTTTTGCAAAAATTTGGTATAGTTGTATTATATTGCTATTGTATGGTAGTTTGGAGGACATTTGGATGGAAAACAAAGATAAAACTATTCAAGAGAAAAGTAAAAGATTATCTTTTTTAATAATTGTATCTGCTTGCTGTCTTGTACTGCTTGCTTTATATTTTTTTGTTTTTTGGCGTGCAAACAACTCATCTTTAGGGTTGTCATCAAAAAATATTTTAAATATTACCGAAAAATCTTCAACAATTTTAAGTGGCACCTTGAAAAGCGATATTAAAGAGCTTGACACTTTTGCAAAGCACATTCAAAACACCTCATCAAGTGACTTAGGCGTAAACTTGGCTGAGTCTGCAAAAAGCTTTTCTACAAACCCTAGAGATTCTACAAAGTTTGAAAATCAAAACCACAAAAATTCTGCACTACCTTGTGATAGAATAATTTATGTATCAAAAGATGGCAAACATCAAACCCTTGATGGCAAGCCTTTGAATGTAAAGGCAGATGATTTGCTACACAATTTTTTAAAATGCAATTACAACAACGCAAACGAGCAAAGATTGTTTTTGTTAGGTGACGAAATCTTTACCTGTATACCTATTAATATAAACGGTAAAAATACAGGAGTTTTATTTGGTTCATATTTTAAGGATTCTTTTATAAAAGAGCATTTAGGCTCTACCTATTTGGAAAAGGGTTATATTTTTATAATGAATTCGTCTGGCGACATTTTAATTAGCTCCAAAAACGACACCGTGTATGACCTTAGTTTTCCTAACTTTTTTAAAATCGTTGAAAAAAGCTCATCCAACACACAATATTTAAAACAAATGAAATCTGATTTTTCTAATGGAAAAAGCGGAACAAAAACCCTATATTTTAACAATACCCAATTTATCGTTGCGTATTCCCCTATTGATAATATAAGTGATTGGTTTGAAATTCAAGTTGTTCCACGCAGTTCTGCTTTAGAAAATCTAGACTATCTTTTGTTTGCATCTGTTTTGATGGGCACTCTTATTATATTTATTTTTGCAATGCTAGGATATAGGTATTCTAAGTCTAGTATTGACCATTTGCACAACATCGAAAAACTTGCATTTACAGACCCTGTTACTGGGCATCGAAATTTTCATAAGTTTAAAATTGATGCCGAAAAAATTCTTTTAAAACGACAAAAAGACAATAAATACTGTTTAACTTATCTAAATCTAATAGGCTTTAAATTCATAAATGAAACTTTTGGATACGATGTTGGCGACAATGTTTTAAAAAATATATCATCATTAATTAATAGTATAATGGGTGATAACGAGATATTTGCACGAGTTTCTGGCGACCGTTTTGTTATACTAAATAAATATGGTCTAGATTTCCAGGAGGCTGAAGATTTGCTCTTCTCTTTAGTTGACAAAATCAGCGCTATTCCCCCTCTATCTTCGTCCCGTATGAGAATAGAAGTTCACGCAGGTGTTTTTATAATTGACGATAGTTCTGAGCTTAATATTAACGCTATGATGGATAGGGCAATTATCGCTTTAAAGTCAATAAACCGCTCGGATACTAGCATTGCAGTCTATGATGATGAGCTTATAACCGACCAGCTTGAAAAGCAAGAAATAGAACAAAAAATGGATAAAGCTCTGATGAACGGCGAGTTTCATGTATATGTTCAACCAAAGTACAAGACAAGCGACCGAGCACTTGTTGCCGGCGAGGCTCTAATTCGTTGGCACGACCCTGAAAAAGGGCTAATTCCTCCTATACAATTTATACCATTATTTGAGGCTAATAGATTTATTTATAATATTGATAGGTATGTACTAGAGGTTGTTTGCAGGTTTTTGAGAAGGCGCATAAACGAGAATAAAGACATCGTTCCTATCTCTTTAAATGTATCCCCCGTGGAAATTATGATTCCTGGATTTATCGAGTCTTATACCTCTATAAAAAATAAATATGAAATTCCTAACGGATACATTGAGCTAGAATTCACCGAAGGTGTTTTCTTTGAAAATCAAGTCTATTTCAAGGAAGTTATCGTAGAGCTTAAATCTGCTGGATTTTCTTGTTCGCTCGATGATTTTGGTTCTGGATATTCATCTTTGAATGTTTTAAAAGAAATGCCTGTTGATGTTTTAAAGCTTGACCGAATGTTTTTTAAAGAAAGCGATGATATTGTTCGTGACCGCTCACTTATTCGCAGTGTTGTTGCAATGGCTCGCTCTCTTGAAATTAAAACAGTTGCAGAAGGTGTTGAAACGCTTGACACTGTTGAATTTCTCAAAATTATTGGTTGCAATATGATTCAGGGGTATGTTTATGCACGCCCGATGCCAATAGATGAGTTTGAAAGACTAATGGATTGCGAGGGTGTTTCTGATTATGATAATTTTTCGTCTGATTATGATAAAGTGTCTGAAATTATCCCTGTTGACAAACCATATGATTTACCTATTCGCAACACATATGACATTATCTATGAAATAAATGCAACCACAGACACGTATCATTTATATGTTCAAGAAAATTGCACACTAGATATGGAAGATATTGACGAAATAAATGACTATCAAGAAACTGCTCTGCACGGCTCTATAGTTAACAAGGTGCATAAAGATGACATAAACAGTGTTTTGTCTGTGCTTACACCTCAAAATCTTATTCCATATTTTGAGGGAAATGAGTGTAACCGTGAGTTGTCACTTGATTATCGTAGACTTGATAAAAACAAAGAATATGTTTGGGTGCGTTGCAGGATTTTAAAAGCACAAAATATGGGCGACCAACTTGTTTTATTTTTGTACATCAAAAACATTAATGACCAAAAGCAAAACGAGGAGCTATTATCAACAGCACAAACAAGATTGTCATCTGCCTTTTTAGGTACTGCGGGGCTTGTTTATGAAATAGATATAAGTAACGGTGGCCTGTCTATGATTAGAAATTACTCTAAACATATGATTGACGGATTTTCTGGTGACGAGTATGACACAGTCTACACATATATTGGAACGCATTTAATACACCCAGATTATGCCGAGAAGTTTTACAGAGAATGTTCTTTGCCAGAAATTAGAGCGCAATTTTTGTCAAGCTCTGATAAAACCTTGTGCTATGAATATCGTTCAAGGGTATTGCGTGAAAAAGATGAGTTTATTTGGGTTTCTGTTAGGTTTTCTTATATGCCTGAATTGTCTAATAAGGTTTTGATATCTATTCAAGATATTAGCGACAGAAAGCAATCAGAAGAGCTTAAAGCCGTTCGTGACAACCTTATGACTCGTGCTGTTAAGCAAGCATATGACGAAATTCTTGAGCTAAATCTTACGCATAATGTATATGCACTAACTAAAATAATCAACAGGGAAAATCACGAGGAAAAATATTATAGTGGCGACCTACAAAACTTTTTAAATAACATTTTAAAAACACAGTTTTTGCACGAGGATAAAGAGTTTTTGAAGGAGATTTTTAGCCCATCTGGACTAATTGATATTTACAACAATCTTGATGTCTTTGATTTTACCCTAAATATAAAGAAAAAGGCTCTTGACGGTTCTTTCCAATGGTATTCTCTTTTCTTTATTCCAAACCGTACAGACCCTCCTTCTCCGGATGCGATTATGTTTGTATATTTAAAAAATATTCAAGCAGAAAAAGACATTCACGACAAAGCCTTTGTTGCATCCAGACGCCTAAATAATGCTACTGATATTTTTGATTTGGTATACGAAATAGATTTAAAGTCCGACATTGCAAATATTATTGGTGGCTCTAGCATTCCTCAAGAGGTAATTCCACTAGCTCCAATTAGCTACAATCAACTTATTTCTGCCGTTAGAGAAAATTTTATACACAGCGATGATTTAGATTATTTTAATCAAAGTGTTGATAAGTGCTTTTTGCAAAAACAATTCAAAGAAAATAACAATCAATATTCATTATTCGTTCGTTGCAAAATTGAAGGTGTAAAATGGATTTCTATCAAGTATATTTTTGATAGCAGAAGCAATATTGCAACAGTCTTCATCCAAAGTATAGAGAAAAAATAAAGTCAAATAATAAAGGGCAAGGATTGATTAACAGTCTTTGCCCTTTATTTTTATATATAATGGTTTTTATTGACAATATAAGGTATAATATAATATCATCATTTTCTTATATATTAGTTTTTTAGATTATTGAAAAGGAAGAGTTTTATGTTTGTTGATATAGCAAAAATTAAAATAAAAGCTGGCGACGGTGGGGACGGAGTAGTTTCGTTTCACCGTGAGAAATATGTTGCAGCCGGTGGGCCGGATGGTGGCGACGGTGGAAAAGGTGGCAACATTATATTTGTTGTTGACGACAATCTAGCGACCCTCGCCGATTTTAGATATAAGCGAAAATACACAGCCGAAAATGGTAAAAACGGTGATAAAGGTAAACGCAATGGTAAAAAGGCTGATGATCTAATTATCAAAGTACCTCGTGGCACAATAATTAAAGAGGTTGAGAGTGGTACCGTTATGGCTGATATGTCTGATAACGATAGTTTTATTGCTGCCAAAGGTGGCAGAGGTGGTTGGGGCAACAACCATTTTGCTACTGCTACTCGTCAAGCACCAAGGTTTGCAAAAAATGGCACACCGGGTGAAGAGTGGGAGATTTCTCTTGAGCTTAAACTTTTAGCGGATGTTGGACTTTTAGGTTTTCCAAATGTTGGCAAATCTACTTTGATTTCTGTTATAAGTCAGGCAAAACCGATTATTGCAAACTATCATTTCACCACACTTACACCTGTTTTAGGCGTTGTTTCTATGGGCGAAGGCAACTCCTTTGTTATGGCGGATATCCCCGGGCTGATTGAGGGTGCAAGCGAGGGAATAGGTCTTGGTCACGAATTTTTAAGGCATATTGAGCGTTGCCGTATGTTAGTTCATATTGTTGATGTTGCCGGCAGTGAGGGCAGAAATCCAATTGACGATTTTAATGCAATTAACGCAGAGCTTGAGCGGTTTAACCCAGAGCTTGCTCACCGTCCTCAAATAGTTGTGGCAAACAAAGTTGACCTTGCAACACAAGAGCAACTTGACTCTTTTGAGCAATATATAAAAGATAAAGGCTATGAATACTTTACTGTCATTGCACCAATTGCACAGGGCACAAAAGAATTAGTCAATGCGATGTGGGGCAAACTTCAAACCCTCCCCCCTATTAAACGATATGAAAGAGAAGAAATTCCACTAGAAGTTTTGGAGCAAAAGCAAGATGATAAATTCACCATTACAATAAATGATGGTGTGTATTTTGTAGAGGCAAAATGGCTTATCAAAATCTTGCATAAAATTGATTATGATGATTATGAATCACTTCAATATTTGCAAAGAGTTTTGCAAACAAGTGGAATTTTTGATGCCCTTGTAGAAAAAGGAATTCAAGAGGGGGATACCGTAAGTATTTATGATATTGAGTTTGATTATGTTCCGTAATCCTTCGTTTTTATTTATCTATTAGGAGAGTTTTTATTGAATAGGTTTCTTGATTTTGATTGCAACCCAAACGATCTTAGTCCGCTAACTCTTGCCTTTATTGGTGATTGTGTTTATGAATTATTTGTTCGTGAAAAGCTAGTTTGTCAGGCAAATAGACCCGTAAATAAACTAAACGGTGAAAAAAGAAATTGGGTAAACGCCTCTTTTCAAGCACAAAGCGTTGCAAAAATATATGACGAGCTAACCCCGCAAGAAATTGATATTTTTCGCAGGGGTAGAAATGCGCGTACAAAAAACACACCAAAAAATATGTCTGTATCTGATTATCATTACGCAACTGGTTTAGAGGCACTTTTTGGCTATCTCTACCTTTGTGGTAATCTTGACAGGCTTCGTCAGCTTTTTTACATAATTACTCAAGATGGAGATGATTGTAATGAGTAATGCTTTTTCAAAAAAATCTGCCACAATTGACTTTTTTCTAGATGTTTTAGTTTGTGGAATTGGAAGTTTTTTGTTTGCACTGTCGCTCAACTGCTTTACAGTTCCAAACCAAATTGCTCCTGGTGGTTTTTCTGGTATTGCTACAATTATAAACTATCTTTTTAATTTGCCAATTGGACTAGTTATTTTTTTGCTAAACATTCCGCTGATGATTATAGCGTGGAAAATGCTCGGAATTAATTTTATAATAAAAAGTGCATTGGTCACAACCGCTTTGTCGCTAATGGTTGACCTTTTCCCATCTGTTATACCTGTTTATGAGGGTGAGAGATTGCTAGCTTCGATTTTTGGAGGCGTTTTTTCTGGCGCAGGTCTTGCACTAATTTTCATTCGTGGTGCAACCTCTGGCGGGCCTGATATTCTTGCAAAGCTTATTCGGCTCAAAAAGCCACATATATCAATGGGTCAAATAATTTTAATTTCTGATTTGATTGTTGTTATACTCTCTGGAGTGGTTTTCAATAGTCTTGAGAGCGCACTTTATTCTGTTATAGAAATTTTTGTAAGTTCTCGTGTTATTGACTACATTCTTTATGGTACTGGTCACGGCAAAATGGTGCTTGTCTTTACAAATCACGCACAAGAAATTTCAGATGCAATTATAAGTGAGCTACACCGTGGAATTTCTATTGTTGATATAAAGGGTGGTTACACTGGCGAGAATAAATATATGCTAATCTGTGCTGTCCGAAGCAATGAGGTCTCTAGCCTTACTAAAATTGTAAAGCATTTTGACGAGAAACCATTTATTCTTATATCGGAAGTTGGCGAGATTTTGGGCCAAGGTTTTACTATGGAAGAAACTTAGCAACTTGTAAAACTTGCACATTTATGATATATTACAATTTGAGATTTTTTTGGGGGTTTTTATATGGCTGGACATTCAAAATGGAATAATATAAAAAATAAAAAGGAAAAAACAGATAACCAAAGAGCTAAAATTTTTACCAAAATCGGTCGTGAAATTGCAGTTGCGGTAAAATCAGGTGGTCCAGACCCTAGCACTAACACAAAGCTTAAAGATGTTATTGCAAAGGCTAAAAGCAATAATGTGCCTAACGATAATATTGAGCGTATGATTAAAAAAGCTTCTGGTGAAGGCTCGTCAGATAATTATGAAGAAATTATTTATGAGGGATATGGTCCTTGCGGTGTTGCCGTTATTGTTGAAACTTTGACTGATAATAGAAATCGTACCGCCGGAGAGATGAGGCATTACTTCGATAAGTTCAAGGGAAATATGGGTCAAAGTGGTTGCGTTTCTTTTATGTTCGACCGTTTTGGTGTTATTGTTATTGAGCGAAATGGTATAGATGAAGATAAAATGATGGAAGATGCCCTAGAAGCTGGAGCCGTTGATTTTATCGCCGATGAAGATGAAGTTTTTGAAATCAGAACTGAACCAAATGATTTGAGTAGCGTGCGAGATGCCCTTGAGAAAAAGGGATATAATTTTGCGTCGTTTGAGGTTGAGTATGTTCCATCTACGTATACGGCACTCACGCAAGAAGAGGATATAAGCAATATGTGCAAAATGCTTGATATGTTTGAAGACAATGACGATGTTCAAGATGTTTGGCACAACTGGGAAAATGCAGGCGAACATTATTAATTAAAACTAATTTAAAGGGCAGTTTTTTAGCTGTCCTTTTTTATTTTTTTATAAAATTTAATCTAATTTTAGATTTTTTAGTAATTTTATATCGTTCTTGCACTTTTTATGAATTAATATTTTCTATATTTTGTATGTACGGTGTTGACAAAATCTATATATTGTGGTATTTTAAAGTTGTAAAAAGTTTTTTTGATGCAAAGTCCCTTTTAAAGTACATTCGCAAAATTATCGAACATTTGTATTGACAAATCAAAATTATATCGCTATAATATATTTAATGAAACAAATGTTCTTGTTTATTTAAGGAGGAATTGATTATGGGAGCAACTTTTGTATTTACAACTATACTCGAAATTACCGCTGTTCTTCTTTTGGTTTGGGGTTTTGCTAATGAGGATAAAGTTATAGAATTTGAAGACAAATGTGCGTGGCTTGTTGCTGCATACATTAGAAAAGTTAGACGAAATAAAAGTGCTAAAAAATTAGCCCAAAAAAATCACAAGTCAAATCTTCGTGCTATACCACACAACAAAATTCCAAGCTCCGCTCATCGCACTTCTGGAGAAGTCGCATAATTTATATATTTTTTATTAATTTATAATTAGTCATTATACTTTTTGTTTTGATATTTAAAGACAGGTTTTTACACGCCTGTCTTTTTTTATTGCATTAATCTAAAATTGCATTAACTTGACAACCACATCTATTATTTGATATCATATCTTGAAATTGTTTTTGCTATATAGTATTGTAAATAAAAAAGATTGACTTACACGCAGCAAAAAGCTTTACTGCGCGCGTGCCAACATAGGAGAGATATTAATGCATGATTATAATAATCTTTGTATGAACTGTATGCGTGAGATTGAGGATTCTAAAGCACCTTGTCCGTTTTGCGATTTTGACCATACAACTATACAAACTGCGCCTTTTTTACCAATGCGCACAATCGTTTCTAACCGATATCTTGTCGGTAATTTAATTGAACATAGCGGAGATGGCGCTACCTATATGGGTTGGGATATCGAGCAAAAAACGCCTGTAAATATTAGAGAGTTTTTGCCTGATGCAATTTCAATGCGTCTTGAAGATGGGAAAACGCTCGAAGCGATTGATGGTTGCCAAACTACTTTTAGTGACTGCTATCAAAGCTTTTTAGATTTATGGAGAAAACTTGCTAGAATGCGCGGGCTATCAGCTCTGATTCTCGTTATTGATATTGTAGAAGATAATGGAACGGCATACGCCATTTCTGAACATATGGAAAACCTTACCTTGCGTGACTATTTGCTTTCAAGCCAAACAGGCTACCTTTCTTGGCAGGATGCGCGAACACTTTTTATGCCTGTTTTATCAACTCTTGCAACCTTGCATTCTGTGGGCATAATCCATAGGGGTATTTCACCCACCACGCTTATAATCGGCAAAGATAAAAAAATGAGAATATCAGGCTTTAGCATATGGCAAGCACGAGCATCGTGGAGCGAACTTAATCCGCAATTATTTGCAGGATATGCAGCGATTGAGCAGTATGGTTTTGAAGGACAGCAAGGACCTTGGACTGACATTTACGCTTTTGCAGCCGTGCTATATCGCACATTGATTGGTAGCACACCACTAGAAGCAACATCAAGGGTAACAAATGATAAAATGATGGTGCCAGGCAAGTTTGCAGAACAACTACCAGCCTATGTTATTAATGCTCTTATAAATGCATTGCAGATTTTGCCAGAGGATAGAACGAGGAGCGTTGAAGAATTTCGTGCTGAGCTTTCTGCCTCCCCTACTGTTACCGTTAATAGTTCTGAATATATGAGTGCTCACGAGCCTATAAACGCAAAATACAAAGAGCAAAATAATCAGAATTTATCCAAACCTTTAAATGAAAAACCTGCAAAAAATAATTCTGCTCTATCAGTCGGGCTAAAAGCTGGACTAATCGTTGGCGGAGTAACCATTTTAATTTTTATTATTCTTTGGGCGACTGTTCTAAAAGATAATATCGGTTTATCTAACGATGATAACACAAAAACCTCATCTCAAGAAGATGCACAAGTTGAGGTTCCAAACTTTGTTAACCGAACCTATTCAACTGTTATAAGCGAAAGGGCGTATTCTACAAACTTTACCTTTACCAAAAAGGAAGTTTATAGCGACACGGTAAGAAAAGGCTATATTATATCTCAAAGCGTTGATGCCGGAGATGATGTCCCAGTGGGTACAGAAATTGAGCTTGTTGTAAGCCTTGGCGTTGAAAGAATCGAGTTTCCAAATGTTATCGGAATGTCATACAGCGAAGCAGAGGCAAGCCTTACTGCACTTGGGTTTAAATGCAGTAAAATTGAACGAATAAACTCTAGTGGCCAACCCGCAAACACGGTCGCCGAAGTTAGCTTAACCGCTGGAGAAACATATGCAAAAGGCACTTCTGTTATCTTACAAGTTTGGACTGAAATGTATACAGACACCCCCGCCGGTGATTTTTAGTTTTAAACCCCATATTAGTTAATAATCATTTGAGACCACCACAAAATGTGATGGTCTTTTTGTTTTATTTTAAGGCTCAACAGCACTTTCTTTAAAGCAATTTATTTGCGCAAAAAAATAAGTTTTGTAATAGTTTCTTCATTTCTAAATATAATTGACTTTTTATTTAAAACAAATTTGTTCAAATAAACCTGTAAAATCAAAGACCATTGCAATCCTTTTAAAAATCAACAAAACCCCCTATCTGATAAAATAGGAGGTTGTTTTTAAAATCTATATTCGTTATGTTTATTAAACTCTTTTATTGATTGGAATGTACTGCCTTGGCTCTGAAACACTCATATATGCTGGGCGAATAATCTTACCTGCGTTTATGAGTTCTTCCATTCTATGCGCACTCCAGCCCGAAATACGAGCTATTGCAAAAATCGATGTGAAAAGCTCTCCCGGAAGCCCAAGCATTGAATATGCGAAACCACTAAAGAAGTCCACATTTGCACTAACACCCTTAAACATTTTACGATTTCCCGCAATAATATCAGGTGCTAGTCTTTCAACTCTTGAATAAAGCTCATACTCAGCCTCAAGACCTTTTTCTTTTGAAAGATTTTCAACAAAGCCACGGAACATCTTTGCACGGGGGTCAGAAACAGAGTAAATAGCGTGGCCAATACCATAAATAAGCCCTTTATTATCAAATGCCTCTTTAGCAAGCAAAGCTTTCAAATAATCTGAAACTTCACTATCATCTTCCCAGTCGCTAACATTTTTCTTCATATCTTCAAACATCTGAATAACCTTAATATTTGCACCGCCGTGCTTTGGCCCTTTAAGAGAACCTAGAGCCGCCGCAATAGCAGAGTATGTGTCTGTTCCGGATGATGTAACAACATGGGTTGTAAATGTTGAGTTGTTACCTCCGCCGTGCTCTGCGTGTAACACCAACGCCATATCAAGTACTCTAGCTTCAAGGTCTGTAAACTGGCTGTCTGCGCGCAACATATGCAATATATTTTCTGCCGTAGAATAATCAGCGCGTGGTGCGTGTATAAACAAGCTCTCACCATCGTGATAATGCTTGTATGTTTGGTAGCTGTAAACAGACAAAAGTGGGAACAAAGCAATAAGCTGTAAACATTGGCGAAGAACATTAGGTAGCGATGTATCATCCGCATTTTTATCATACGAATATAGGGTGAGAACGCTTCTTGCAAGTGCATTCATCATATCTCTGCTCGGCGCTTTCATAATTATATCGCGCACAAAGCTAGTAGGTAATTGCCTGTAGTTTGCCAAAAGTTGCTTAAAATCATATAGCTCTTTTTGTGTAGGCAATTTGCCAAACAAAAGCAGATATGTTGATTCTTCAAATGCAAAATTGCCATTGCTATGAGAGCCAGATATTATATCCTCGATATTGTATCCCCTGTAGGACAACTGCCCCTCACAAGGAACAGACTGGCCGTCTACATCTTTGTTTGAAATAATTTCAGAGATTTCTGTAAGACCTGTGAGAACACCCTTGCCATTAACATCACGCAGGCCTCTTTTTACATCATATTTTGTATACAAAGCAGTATCAATTGTACTATTTTCCACACAAAGTTCTGTAAGGTCATTTATTTGTGGTGTAATTGCTGAAAAATCCATATCCATATTGATGTTGTTAACATTCATACATAGTACCTCCTATACATTTTAAATCTATATTTATACCCTTACGGATATATCTTTGCTCGCTAAATATTCTTTAAGTGTCCCTATTGGAATCTCGTTAAAATGAAATAAAGAAGCCGCCAAAACTGCGTCTGCTTTTCCAAAAGTTAAAGCATCATAAAAATGCTCTAGCTCTCCCGCTCCACCTGATGCAATAACGGGTATTTCAACATTTTCTGAAATTGCTTTTGTGATGTCTAAATCATATCCATTTTTTTGGCCATCACGGTCCATACTTGTTAAGAGGATTTCTCCGGCGCCTCTTTTACAAAGCT
>JAAYPE010000090.1 GCA_012519975.1 Clostridiales bacterium | reverse complement strand
TGTATATCAAAATCATAATGATGTTTGCACCGGTGTTTATGATGAATAGCGTGTTAATGAGCTTTGTTAGAAATGATGGAAACCCAAGGCTTGCAATGACTGCAATGCTTGTTGGGAGTTTTTCAAACATTGTGCTTGATTATGTTTTTGTTTTTCCGCTACGAATGGGAATGATGGGTGCAGCTCTTGCAACGGCGATATCGCCAATTGTTGGTATGCTGGTTTTATCTCTTCATTTTATTAAAAAGAAAAGTGGCTTTAAGTTTGTAAACACTCGTTATAATTTTAAGACTTCAAAGGACATATCAGCTCTTGGTGCAGGAACTTTAGTGTCACAACTTGCGTCGGGTGTCACAATCGCACTATTTAACAATGTTGTCTTGCATCTTTCGGATAACACAGGGCTTGCTGCGTATGGAATAATTGCAAACATAGCCTTTGTGGTTTCTGCAATATTTGCAGGAATAGCAGATGGCATACAACCGATTATAAGCAAAAGTTATGGTGCTGCAGACCAAAGGGGAGTTACAAAAACATATCACTATGCCATAGCTACGGCAATATCGCTTGCAATAATTATTTACATAACGGTATTTGTTTTTGCACAGCCTATTGTAAATGTTTTTAACAAAGACCAAAGCCAAAAGCTTGTAGAAATTGCAGTAAGGGGAATTAGAATATATTTTACGGCGTTTTTCTTTGTTGGAATTAATGTTATAACAGCTATCTTCTTTAGCTCTGTTGACAAGCCAAAGCCTGCAATTGCAATATCTTCCCTAAGGGGATATGCCTTTATTATACCCGTAACACTTTTGATGTCCTCGCTTTTTGGAATGGATGGAGTGTGGTTATCTGTTGCAATAACCGAATTTTTAACAATGATTATTTCTATAACTTTTTATATAAAAAATAAAAAGAAGCAGATGAGTTATGTTGAGGTGCCGTAACGAAGGTTCTGAAAACAAGTTGTAAAGACAATCGGTACGGTATATTGCAGAAAAATCTAAAAATTACATTTGGAGGAGACTGCAATGAAATCATTATTTGAACAAATGGGTGGCACTTATCGTGAGGAAAACGGTTATCTCATTCCCAATCTGACCTTGCCCAGTGGAGAACAAGTTGAAATTGGTGTATGGGGACAGCGACATTTGAGGTATATCAAGCAATACCACAAAGTGAGATATATTAATCTGCTGACAAGCGGTAAGTTAAACGGCTATCTTGCTGACATTGACAAGCAGGCTGAGTATATGTTTTTTCGGCTTGTAGAACAGATGACAGAGCGTGAAGGGGTTACCGAACGACTCAAAGCAGGAAATCAAATTGAATGGGTTGCTCGGATGAATAACATTCGCAGCAGAGCTACAGAAATTGTAAACCACGATATAATTTACAACTAACCGAGAACGGCGGCAGGGAGAGCAAAATCTCCTTGCCGTCATTTTGCTTCGCAAAAATGGTAGAAAAAGACGCAATTATATGGTATGATAATATTGGCATAGTATATTCACCGCAAATAAAGTGTTTTTGGAGGACAAAGATGTATACTGCAATTAAGAATTACTGTAATAACGGCAATAACAACGGCTTGTTTTTGCTTGATATGCCCACAGGGGAGCGTGTCATAATAGTGATGGGTGCAGTTTGTGTTATTAAATCAAGGGTTTCAGGAACTTTAACTAAATATATTTCGTGCATTACTTAGAGTAATTAGTATAAAATTAAAGGAATGTA
>JAAYPE010000089.1 GCA_012519975.1 Clostridiales bacterium | reverse complement strand
TTTTTAATTTATGCTTTTATATATTTTTCGTCTTTTTTCTTAGCGTATCTGCCCTCTTCTTTTGCTCGGTTTGTATCTTCTATTGCCATTTCAAACATTTCCTCGGCTTTTAGTACACATTCTTCAAGCTTATACTTTTGCGCCGATTCACTATATTTATACTCCATTTCTTTGCGCTCTTGTTCGTGCTCAATCCAGTAATCAATCTTTTTTGCCAAATCGTCAGAATTGCCAGTTTCAAACAAGCTACGCTCATCAAGCGCAAATTGTGGAGTTGCAGATTTTTTACTGTCTGCAATTATCGGAACAAGGCCACCTGCAAAAGCTTCCATACAAGACATTGCCTCTATTTCCACCTGTGCTGGATGGGCATACAAATCACTCATAGCTATAACATCAAGCAGTTCCTCGTGGGTATAAAAATTAATAATAGCAGGGTTTTTAAGGCTTTTTGCTTGCTTTAAAATCTGCTCTTTCCGCGGACCTTGACCTGCAATTATTAACTGAATTTGGTCACTATACTTTGATTTGTTAATAGCATCAATTAAAACATCTTGACGCTTTTCTACTGATAGCCTGCCAATAGTTAAAATCAAAAATTTATCCTCAAATTCTGGAGATTTTTCAATTTTACGATATTTAAAGTCAGGGTCAATTCCATTTGAGATAACATGAAGTTTGCCATAGTAATTGTTTTTGCGAAGCTCTCTTTCTATAAAATGGCTTGGACAGTGAATATGTGTGCAGTATTTATAAATCGAAAACTTAAACCATTTGTAAATAAATCTGTTGACAAATTCCCATTTATAAAGATGAATTGAAGATGTAATATTTTCTGGTTGAACATGAAAAGCTGCTGTATAAGGCACTCCCATTTCTCTTGCCATTTTTATTCCATTGTGAGTTAAAGAAAAAGGTGAGAGAAAATGAACAATATCTGCCCACTCTAGCGCTTGCCTATAAATTTTTTTATCAGTAACAGCAAAGGCCATTCCTTGCGATGTAATAAGCTTGTCAAAAATCGGAACACGTCTTTTTTTCATCAAATACGGACTATCTCCCGGTCTGCCCGTACTCACAACCCTAACCTCGTGCCCGTGCGACTCCAAAACCTTTGCAAAGCGGCGTGCAGAAATAGTCATCCCGTTGTTTGCTAAAAAGTACTGGTCATTCACCAAAAGTATTTTCATAACAATAAAATCCTTTTCAATAATTTTATTTAAATTGAGCTACATATATTAATAAACATAAAGAAGTATATGCAGTAATTTTAAGGTATATAATACAATTAATATATAATTTAATAACTGTGATATTATATCATATTTTTATTATAAATACCATTATAAATACCATTATTTTCTATAATTGAATCTTAGTGGTAGATATTCGTTCATCTTAAATAATTAAATCTGTTATTTGTTTAACAATCTAAAAATAAGAAAATTGAGGTAATTTTTATAGTCATAATGCATAGGTAACTTACATTTTTTTCATTTAAAAAGACTATTTTAGTTGTTCGTACAAGCTTTGTATTGACATCGAATTGCGGGGAGTGTATCATTTTATTAGCGAGAGTGATATTGGGTTTTAACAAAAATTTTAATTTTGAAACTTACTTTGTGTGCATATTCTTTTCTCACTAAAAATTTCATACAACAACGGCTAATTTAAATATAATTTTGTTTTATTTTGCGTATGTTTTAATTAAGATGTGCGCTTAAATATTTGTGTATGGCAGTATGGCAAAAATAAGAGAGGGAGTGTTTTTAAATGTCCATACCACTCGTGTTAACATTCGATATTGGCACCCAAAGTGCACGGGCAATCCTTGTTAACCCTTCTGGCGACATTGTTTTAAAAGCCCAAAAAAGATTTAATCCGCCGTATTTTTCAAAAAATCCAAATTGGGCAGAACAAAGACCGGATTTTTATTGGGACGCAATTTGTGAGGTTAGCCTAGCTTTAAAAGATAGGGCAGGTGGTTTGTGGAATGATATTATCGCTGTAACAAGCACAACAATTCGTGATAGTAGTATCTGCGTTGACAAAAATGGCAAGCCACTTCGCGATATGATTCTTTGGCTGGATAAGCGTGAAACAAGCGGAAAAATTCCATTGCCAAAATCAAGAGAGGCAGCCTTTAGAGCTGTTGGAATGAGAGAGGCCGTTGAGCTTCAAAGGAAGGTTGCTGCGTGCAACTGGATTATGGAATATGAGCCCGAAATCTGGGCAAAAACTCATAAATTTATTTTTCTTTCAGGATACATAACCTTTAAACTTTCTGGAAAATTAGTTGACTCAACTGCAAATATGATAGGTCATATTCCATTTGATTGTAAAATGCAAAACTGGCAAGAACCAAGCAACATTGCTCGTTGTTTGTTTGATATTGAACCTGAAAAACTCATAGACCTTGTAGACCCAGGCGATTTAATTGGCGGAGTTTCTGAAGAAGCCTCTTTGCGCACTGGCATCCCTGCCGGACTACCTATTTACGCCACTGGTTCTGACAAAGGGTGCGAGACACTTGGGTTATCCGTAACCACTCCTGGAAAGGCTGCAATAAGTTTTGGCACAACTGCAACTATTCAAATTGCAACCGAAGATTATGTTGAGCCTCTTAAATTTATGCCCGCCTATCCTGCTGTTATAAAAGGGATTTATAACCCAGAAATTCAGATTTATCGCGGTTACTGGCTAATCTCTTGGTTTAAAAATGAATTTGCCCACAAAGAGGTGGAGCAAGCTGCAAAGCTTGGTGTTGCCCCTGAAGAGCTATTAAATGCAAGGCTTCGTGAAGTACCTGCAGGCTGTGAGGGTCTTATGCTACAACCTTATTTCACCCCTGGCGTTGCAATGCCTAAGGCAAAAGGCTCTGTAATCGGCTTTTCTGATGTTCATACAAGGATTCACATTTATCGTGCAATAATTGAAGGGCTAAACTACGCTCTTATGGACGGAATGTATAATTTAGAAAAAAGAAGCAAAACAAAAATTGATACTATATATCTCGGTGGTGGCGGTTCTCAAAGTGATGAAATTTGCCAAATAACTGCTAATATGTTTGGGCTACCTGTTTATCGTATTCAAACATATGAAGCTTGTGGTCTTGGTAGCTCTATAGTTGCTTTTGTTTCACACGGAGTTTTTAAAGATTATGATGAAGCTCTTGAATCTATGGTTCACATCAAGGATGTTTTTAGCCCCGATATGAAAGAGCATGAAATTTATGACGACCTTTATTCTGATATTTTCAGAAAAGTGTATAAAAAGCTAGAACCTCTCTATAAAAAGTATAAGAAATAAACAGTTTTAAGCAAAGAACAGGCTACCTTAATTGGTAACCTGTTCTTTGTGTTTTAAATCTATTTTTATGTAATTCATTTTACTCGTTATTGCTATTTTCTATTATATTTTTTAGTTTTTGCCTAAACATTTCGTTTTGTGACTGCGTTCTTTTTGGCACTCCTTTAAGCCTGCCACCTGCATTGCGGATTTTCTTTGCATTATGTCTTGCAAGCAACAAAGCGTCAATATTATCATTATTATAAACCATACCGTCCTGACTTATTGGTATCGCCTCTCTTGCAAGGCACATAGCAGCCAAACCGTAGTCCTGTGTTATTACAATATCTCCTTGCTTTAGCATATTCACCAAAGCAAAATCAACGCTATCCGCCCCTTTTGAAACAGTTATAGTCCTTGCTCCCTGTTTTGAAAAAAAGTGCGAAGTGTCGCAAATAATTATGCACTGCGTGCTTGTATCCCTTGCAATTTCACAAGCTATATCAACCACGGGGCAACCATCAGCATCTATTAATATTCTCATTTAAATCACCTATTATTTCAATTAAACTGCCCCTATTATACCCTTATCCTCTTGCTTTTACAATCCAAAAATCTCTGTTAGACTGTCGTTTAACCAGTTAAAATTGTTAACAACCGGAGAAAATATCGGCTCAAAAGCCATTGCAAATCTTTTTGTTTTTTCTAAAAAATCTTTTGACACCTCAATGCTTTTATCTCCAGCACAAATACCTATTCTCTCACTGTTTGTGTTATAAATTTGCACGGCTTCATATTCCTCACCAAAGCTTAATTTTCTTGTGTTGTTTTTAGCAATCATTATGCCCGTGCATAGCATTACAGTGCATAAAGCTACTGTGGTTAAAAGTGAATATACTCGCAATATTTTTTTCATTCAATCATCCTTATTTTGATACATAATCGTTCATAAGCGAGGCAAGAGATACGCCTATCAACTCTCCCGAATATGCCGCCTCTTCCAGTGTGTTAGCGTCGCTACCAATTTCTAGCAATATTCCACAATGAGATGTGTCCATATTATATTTTCTGGGTGCAAAAAATATAGGACGCATAAGCCCCGGATATAAATCCTCTGCCCGTTTTTGTAGTTGAACTGCAAATGTCAAATTTTGCTCCCAATCTGGAAAATCAGTTACCTTACCATCTTGGGCGCCTGTAATTATCATTATTTGGGCTGCTTTCCTATTGTTAATGCTTACAACAGGTTTTATTTTTGTGCCATCTGATTGCTGAATTCCATCACGATGAACATCAATAATAACTTTAAGGCTAGGGTACTGACTTTTATACTTCTCTATTGTCTCTCTTGAGCGTGCATAAGAGCCGTTATACGATAAGTCATATATTTGCGTATCGTGCAAAACTACAAATCCTGCCGTTTCAAGCTTTTCTACAATAGCATCTCCAACCCTTATCATATTCTTTTTAGGGTCTTTGCTCCTTGTAGGAAAATCATTAGAATACCAACCTCTGTCTAACATTTCATATGACTCTGTGGTGTGTGTATGAAAAATTAAAACAGTTGGCTTTGATTTGTCTTCAATTTTTAAATCTGCTTGTTTTTCAAGTGATTTTTGAATATTTACTGTTTTTGTATCTGTTACATTTCTAATAGATATATTTTTATAGGTGCTGGTTGAATTCTGTTTACCATATGTCTTTTCAATTATATTTCCTGATTTTCGGGCAGCTGCTTGGCTGTTTTTTGCTTGCTCGATTATCTCTAAAATATCATTTGGGGTTGCTTTTGATATTTGTGCCGACATTGCATTTTTATTTTCAATATCTTTTGTCATTTTCTTTTTTTCTGTAACTTTGTTTTTACTATTACCTGACTGATTAATAACAGATTCGATTTGCATTTCTGACTCGCCAGAAACCTCAGACTTTATCATATTTATTGAACCCTCAGGAATAGATGCACCTGCAAGGGCAAGTGCTACACCACCTAGCTTTTTTGAAATTGGTTTTGCGAAAACACTAGCGAGTATTACAATACATATAGGCAGTGCTATTGAGGCTTTATATCTTAATTTGTAATTTGATTGTTTTGTTTTTTTCAAAGCATTAATCCCCCGAGGTTTATTCAATAAGATTAGTTTTTATTTTTTTACTTATTAAAGGGTATGCTTCAAATTTAAAATTTATGAGGTCATAGCCATTATATCTTCAGCAGTTAAAGTGGGTTGCAAAGCACTGTTTATTGCAAGTGCTAAAAGCTTTGCCGCCCTGTCTATCATCAAATCTATCTCCCTTGGAGTTACAATCATATTTGCACCTTGACCGTCTAATTTAGAAAACAAGTCCTTATCCTCTTCGTTATCCCCTAACAAATCATTTGCAAGTGTTGCAGCATCAACAACAGTCGGAACCCCAACGGCAATCACAGGAACCCCCAAAGTTTGCTCGTTTATTTGTGCCCTTGCATTGCCCACCCCTGAACCAGGTGTAACACCGGTATCTGCTATTTGAACAGTGCAACCAAGCCTTGAGAGCCTTCTAGATGCTAGTGCATCTACGGTTATTACGGCTGATGGTTTAACGCTTTTTGAAACACCCATAATTATTTCACCCGTTTCTATTCCCGTTTGCCCCAAAACTCCAGGAGCTAAAGCAGAAACCATTCTTAACCCCTCAAGTCCTACAGATTTTGCAAGCTCTGCACTTATATGTCTTGTAGCTATTATTTTGTCTATTGTGCGAGGCCCTAAAGCGTCCGGCGTTATATTATCATTACCAAGCCCCACAACAAGAATAACCCCATCGTTTGGAATGAGCCTTGCAAGTTCTTCTTTAATCGCTGTTAGTCTGTCGTCTAATATTTCACCGTCGCTAGAAAAGTTTGGAACCTCAACGGTAATATAATTTCCCACAGGTTTTCCAATTGCAAACTCACCCTTTTTGTTTAGCACTTCTATTATTGTTGTTTTTGATGTCTCATTATATTTTTCGGTGTATTTTACACCCTCAATTTCGCTTTCGCCGTACTCTTCCTTGCACTCAATTGCAAGGTCTGTT
>JAAYPE010000088.1 GCA_012519975.1 Clostridiales bacterium | reverse complement strand
TTAAAGCCAAGCTCTTTTTCAACCTCAACTTCAACCCAAAGACCTTGTGCGTCAAAGCCGTTTTGATAACGGCAATCATATCCGTTCATGGCTTTGTAGCGAAGCACGATATCTTTGAGTGACCTTCCCCATGCGTGATGTATACCCATAGGATTATTAGCAGTTATAGGCCCATCAAGAAATCTGAAAAGCTCGTTACCTTTGTTTTTTTCACGCAACTTTTCAAAGCAATGATTATCGTCCCAAAACTTCATCACTTCATGTTCAGCTTCAACAAAAGTGTTCTTCTCTACCTGTGCCAAAATCATGTCCCCCAATACAGCAAAAAATATTTGCAATTAATTAGTATAATATAACATATAACAATACAATTATACACAAGTAGTACAAGTTTGCAATAGTTTTGCAATAAAAACACCTTGTAAAGCTACATTTATTGTGTTTTTAAAACTTTAAATGTGTGATATAATGAAAACTAATATTCTAATTTTTCATATTGACTTTATTATAGGGATACATTAACATAAAGATAATAATATTTTTTTAAAATACAAAAAGGTGATTGTTATGAAAAATAAAAAAGTTTAATTTTATTGCTAGCTTTAGTAATACTATCATCTATAGCTTTAACTTATAACAAGCCAAAGACTCAAACTGTTTTGTCTTTTGTTCTTAGAGGCTTTCCAAATGTTAAAAACGAATATTATCAGGAGTATAAGTCGTATAGCGACTATTTTGGGCCACTTAAAATACAGTTTTCAACCATTGCTTATCAGTGTTCAGATAAAGAGCGTAAACAGGCAGAGCCGGTTGTTGAGAAATTTGAAGAAATTTTGAATTATACCGGAGCAAAGCAAGACGCAGATATGGATGTTGGAGAGCTTGAAAGGTATTATTATTTTTGGCTTTGGGATAACGTAGCAAAATCCGAATATGAAGTGGAGTTTGTTACTGCAAAATTCGGAACAAGTAGTGGATATATATGGGTAGTATATTCGGGGAGTAATATGGATAAGAATGGTGAATTATTAAGCGCAAACGGAAAAGCTCCTTGCTGTTTTACAGTAAAAAAGATAGATAATAAATGGACAGTTACAAAAATTAGAGAACCTGCATAATTTTAACTTTTAAACTTAAAAAATATCAAAAATAGCCACCTAAACTCTGTAAAGTGTAGGTGGCATAATTTTCAAATGCTTGTTATTCTCGTTGTCTTGATGGCTCCAAAACATCACTAGGTTTGAATAGCAATGAAAGACACCAAACTCCAGCAAGTGCAACTACTGTATAAATAATTCTACTAATTATTGCATCTTGTCCGCCAAAGAGCCAAGCGATAACATCAAATTGAAATAATCCAATACTACCCCAGTTTATGGCTCCAATAGTTACGAGAAGAAGAGATATTCTATCAAGCATTTATTTCAACTCCTTAAAGAACACAGTGCTGTATTCTTATAATAAGCATATAAAACGCAATATTGCGTTTCACATATAGTGTTCATCAAAACAAATGCTTTTATTCATTTAAGTTTTAAATTTTTTAAAAACTAATTTTTAAGAGCCTGTAGAGGTGCAGGAATTCTACCACCACGGCTTATAAATTTGGCGGGAGAAAAAGTGTTAACCTTCATAACAGGACCGCTTCCTAAAAGTCCACCAAAGTTTATTTCATCGCCCACTTGTTTGCCAATAGCGGGGATAACACGAACAGCGGTAGTTTTTGAATTAACCATTCCAATGGCTGCTTCGTCAGCAATAATTGCAGAAATAACCTCCGCTGATGTGTCGCCAGGAATTACAATCATATCAAGGCCTACAGAGCAAACAGCAGTCATAGCTTCTAACTTTTCAATGCTAAGCGAGCCACAACGAACAGCATCGATCATACCAGCATCCTCAGAAACAGGAATAAAAGCACCTGAAAGTCCACCAACGTGGGAGGAAGCCATTGTTCCACCTTTTTTTACTGCGTCATTTAAAAGGGCAAGTGCTGCAGTTGTTCCGTGAGCACCGCAACTCTCAAGTCCCATTTCTTCAAGTATGTGAGCCACACTATCTCCAATTGCAGGAGTGGGTGCTAGAGATAAATCAACAATACCAAAAGGAGCACCAAGTCTTTGCGATGCTTGAGTTGCAACAAGTTGACCCATCCTTGTGATTTTATATGCTGTGTTTTTAACAACATCAGCAACATCAGTTATGTTACCATCTGGAATTTTTGCAACGGCAGATCTTACAACACCAGGGCCAGAAACGCCAACGTTGATAACGCAGTCAGGCTCGCCAGCACCGTGAAAAGCACCAGCCATAAATGGGTTGTCATCAGGAGCATTGCAAAAAACAACAAGCTTTGCAGGGCCAATACAGTCTTTATCCTTTGTCATAAGAGCAGATTCTTTTACAATTTTACCCATTAAAGCTACAGCATCCATATTAATACCAGATTTTGTAGAGCCTATGTTAACGCTAGAGCAAAGATGCTCAGTTATAGCCAAAGCCTCAGGAATACT
>JAAYPE010000087.1 GCA_012519975.1 Clostridiales bacterium | reverse complement strand
GGTTCAAGAATTGCAGCGGCATATAATGGAACTGTTAAAAAAATAGGTGAAGATGACAAGGCGGGTAAATATGTTTTGCTAGAACATAGTGATGGGCTTGCAACTTTTTATTGCCACTGCTCTGAGCTGTTAGTCGAAACGGGAGAAAATATAAGAGCAGGGGAAACAATAGCAAAGGTAGGAAGCACAGGCTATTCAACGGGTCCTCATTTGCATTTTGAAATAAGAATAGGCAACATAAAATACAATCCACTCTTGGCACTTGACGATGTATTATGAGATTTAATTTTTTTGGAACACAGGTGCATATTGGTTTTATGTTTTCAGCGGTGATTATGCTTTTGATGATTTTTGATAAAAGCAACACCGCTGTTTTTGCACTTATGGCTGCCGTGCTACACGAGTTTGCTCATTTGGCTTGCTTAATATTTTTTGAACAACCTCCTAAAAATGTTGAAATAAATGCACTGGGAATGAAAATTTCAAGAGGTCAAAATACAAAATTATCACTTGGCAAAGAGGCAATTGTAGCTTTAGCAGGGCCATTGATGAATTTTTCAGTAGCTTTCTTTACCGCATTACTTACAAATATGAGCTGGACAAACAAAGCGATAGCTATAAATCTATCACTTGCAATATTTAACTTATTGCCTATTTTTGAACTTGATGGTGGTAGGGCAATTTATTATTTATTATGCATAAAAATGCAAGAGAAAACAGCCAGCAGAGTGCTTACTGTTTTTTCTGTTATTACATTGTTTTTCCTTTATCTACTAGGTTTTTTAGTGTTGTTTAAAACAAAATACAATTTTACATTAATAATGGCAACAATATATTTAACAGTTCTTATGATTACAAAAAACCACTGGTAAAGTAAAACTACTTTACCAGTATTTTAAGACATAAAAAACTGGAACATTAAAAATAATGCTCCAGTTTTAATAATTTAGTTAGATTAATGATTTTCCCGTCATTTCTTCTGGCACAGGAAGGTTTAGCATATCAAGGATTGTAGGTGCAATATCGCAAAGCATTCCACCATCTCTTAGCTTGCAATCATATCCTGCAACAAGGAAAGGAACAGGTGCTGTTGTGTGAGCAGTAAACGGAGAACCGTCAGGCTCATACATTTTTTCAGCGTTACCGTGGTCAGATGTTAGCAATACGGCTCCACCCTTTGACAGTGTTGCATCAACAACTTTGCCAACACAAAAATCAACAGCTTCAACAGCTTTTTGTGCTGCGTCAAAAATTCCAGTATGCCCAACCATATCACAGTTTGCAAAGTTGAGAATAACAACATCATATTTGTCAGTATTAATAGCTTCAACAACCTTGTCTGCAACTTCATAAGCGCTCATTTCAGGTTGAAGGTCGTATGTAGAAACTTTTGGAGAGGCAACTAAAATTCTATCCTCACCATCGTTTACACTCTCAACTCCACCGTTAAAGAAAAATGTTACATGAGCATATTTTTCAGTTTCTGCAATACGCAGTTGCTTTTTATTTTTAGATGCAAGATACTCACCCAAAGTATTGTTAAGCGACTGTGGTTTAAAAGCTATTTCAACATTAGGCATTGTTGCATCATACTGTGTCATACAAACAAAAAACACATTGAAAAACTCGCGTTTAAATCCGTCAAAATCTTCATCGACAAAGGTCCTTGTGATTTCTCTTGCCCTATCAGGGCGGAAGTTGAAGAAAATAATACTATCGTTTGCACTTATTTTACCATTTTCACAGCAAACAGTAGGAATGATAAACTCATCAGTAATGTTTTTACCATCTGCATCTATTTGATTATAAGAACTCTCAATGGCAGCAACAGGGTTTTCGTTATAAATACCTTTACCAAAAACCATTGCATCATAAGCTTTTTCAACACGCTCAAAACGATTATCTCTATCCATAGCATAGTATCTGCCAATAACTGTAGCGATTTTACCTACGCCAATTTCATCAATTTTATCTTGAAGCTCTACAACAAAGTCCTTGCCCGATGTTGGAGGAACATCTCGTCCGTCCATTAAACAGTGGACAAAAACATTGTCAACACCGCTCATCTTTGCCATTTTAAGTAATGCATAAAGATGTGTATTATGGCTGTGAACACCGCCGTCAGACAACAGTCCCATAAGGTGCAAGGCACTATTGTTTTTTTTGCAGTTTTCAATTGCTTGTAGAAAAGCTTCGTTTTGAAAAAAATCACCATCGTTTATAGATTTAGAAATTCTTGTAAGCTCTTGATAAACAACACGACCAGCACCAATATTAGTATGCCCAACTTCACTGTTGCCCATTTGACCGTCAGGCAAGCCAACATCAAGTCCGGATGCCCCAATTGTGGTGCTAGGGCAAGTTGCAAAAAGCTTGTCCAAATTTGGCGTTTTTGCAGACTTTATAGCGTTACCATACTCATCTTGAGAAATGGCGTAGCCATCCATTATACAAAGTACAAGAGGTTTTGTCATTACATTATTCTCCTTGTTATTACTTTGAAGCAGCTTTTACAATGGTGGCAAAATCTGCAACTTTAAGAGACGCACCGCCAATGAGCCCACCGTCAACATCAGGTTGTGCAAGAAGCTCCTCTGCATTTTGTGCGTTCATAGAACCGCCGTATTGAACAACGAACTTGTCAGCAGCCTCAGGGCTATAAAGCTCTGCAATAAGCTCACGAATAAACTTGTTAACTTCATTTGCTTGCTCAGCTGTTGCAGTTTTACCAGTACCAATAGCCCAAACAGGCTCATAAGCGATGATAACACGGTCAAGCTCTTCTTCTTTTACGCCTTCAAGAGCAATTTTTGTTTGCATACTTACAACTTCAAAAGTTATGTTTTGCTCACGTTGCTCAAGATATTCTCCAATGCAAAGGATAACAGTCATACCAGCATCAAGAGCTGCACGGGTGCGCTTTTGAACTGTAATATCAGTGTCACCAAAATAGGTCCTTCTCTCGCTGTGCCCAGTAACAACATACTCAACGCCCATTTCTTTGAGCATTGTTGTAGAAATTTCACCTGTGTAAGCACCACTTGTTTCCCAGTGGCAGTTTTGTGCAGCTACTTTTATATTTGTATTCTCTGCGCAGTAAAGAGCTGTTTGCAAATCAACATAAGGAACACAAACAACAACATCACAATCTGCATCCTTTACAAGAGGCTTGAGCTCATTAATAAGCTCAGCAGTCTCAAGAGGGGTTTTGTTCATTTTCCAGTTGCCAGCAATTACTGCCTTACGAAGTTCTTTGTTCATAGTTAAACACTCCTAAAAAAGTTTATATAAAATTAAATTTTATTTGATTATTTATCATTCAAAGCTATAATTCCTGGCAATTCTTTGCCCTCAAGCAACTCAAGGGAAGCACCACCACCAGTTGAAATATGAGACATTTTGTCTGCCAATCCAAATTTATAAACTGCAGCAGCAGAGTCGCCACCACCAATTATACTAATTGCATTTGAGTTTGCAACGGCATTTGCAACAGCAATTGTACCAGAAGCAAATTTGTCCCATTCAAAAACACCCATAGGGCCATTCCAAACAATAGTGCCTGCATCTGCAACAGCTTTTGCAAACAAATCCTGCGATTTTGGCCCAATATCAAGCCCTAAGTAATCATCTGGCATTTTGTCAAAATCAACAAAAGAATCTTCTGTGTTTTCTTCAAATGTTTTGCCAATGTGGCAATCAACAGGAAGAAGAAGGTTTACACCTTTTGCTTTTGCATTTTCAATCATTTGTTTTGCAAGGTCGATTTTGTCCTCCTCGCAAAGAGAGTTTCCAATGCCGTATCCCATAGCTTTGATGAATGTGTATGCCATACCACCGCCGATGATAAGAGTGTCAACCTTTTCTAGCAGTGCATTAATTACGCCAATTTTGTCAGACACTTTTGCTCCACCAAGGATTGCAACAAGTGGACGCTTTGGAACTTCGATAGCACTGTTCATAAAGTCAAGCTCTTTTTGAATAAGGTATCCGCAAACAGCAGGAAGAAAAGTTGCAACGCCTGTTGTTGAAGAGTGTGCCCTGTGAGCAGTACCAAAAGCATCGTTTACAAAAACATCTGCAAGTGATGCCAAAGCTTTTGAAAATTCTTCGTCATTTGCAGTTTCTTCCTTATGAAAACGAACATTTTCAAGAATCATAACATCGCCATCGTTTAAGGAATCTGCAAGTGATTTTGCATCTTCACCTACAACATCTTTTGCCATTTTCACTTCTTTGCCTAAGATTTCTGATAGGCGAGCTGCAACAGGTGCTAAGGAGAATTCAGGCTTGAACTCGCCCTTAGGTCTGCCAAGATGAGAGCAGAGTATAACTTTTGCATTGTTTTTTATTAAATACTCTATTGTAGGTAGAGCAGACATAATTCTCTTGTCGTTTGTGATTACACCATCTTGTAGCGGAACATTAAAATCACAACGCACAAGAACTTTTTTAGAGCTTACATCAATGTCTTCAATTGTTTTTTTGTTTAATACCATTTTAAAACCAAACCTTTCGTGTATAAAATCTAATGATAATAAGTATATTATAAACATTAAAAAATATAAATAAACTTAAATTATTATTCTTTTCTATTATCTCCAACAAAAGCTAGAGTAATTGCAGCCCTGCCAGCACAATAAGTTGAAAAAGCTCCAACTTTATAAATTGCAACAGGTGGATATCCAAGCTCCTCTTCAAGCAAAATGGCAATAGCACGAGCCTCTTTGGCACGCATTGCATATCCAATTGCATAAGGAGGTTTATTTTTAATTAACGCCTCATAGCAATAGCCAAAAAACTGGTCAAAAGCTGTGTGGTCACCTTTAACAATTGGAAGCTCAATAGCATCACTTTCAATAATATTAAAGGTAGGGAAAGGGTGGGTAATCTCATTTGCCATTTTTTTTATCCAATCTAGTGGTGCATCAGCACGAAGATTGCGAATACTAAAAGAATTAACAATAAGCTGTATGCTTTTTGCCAAATCATTAATAACGGAAATTATAGTATCAATGCTCTCGCCGGATTTTGCAAGCTTTGCAGCCTCAAGAACTATAAGACCTGTGCCCATAGAATATGTCATAGAATCAAAAACCTGAATGTTGAGCTTTGAGTCAGGGTTTTGCTCTAAAAACATACCACGCCCCTCAATGGCTGATGAAAACATTGGGCTAGTTTGAGAATCACTAGTAATCACTAAAACATTTTCATACCCAGCTTTTTGTGCAAGTCGAAATCTGTCAATATAGATTGCTGCGGGGATTTGAAATGAAGATATAACTTCACGCTTTGGAATAATCTCGTAGAAATTTTCGTGCGTAAAGTCAACGCCCTCGCAAAACGGTTTACCGTTAATATTAAATATCATAGATAAAACATTAAACTCATCTTGTTCGAGGTATTCTATTGGAATATCGCTACTTGTGTCTGTTATAATTAGTGTCTTATTCATTTTATATCCCTCCGATTTTATTAATTGTTTTATGATAAATAAAAATTACCAATTATATTGAGTAAGCTTGCCATTGTTTAAAAGATTTGGAAAATCCCATTGCCTTAAAACTTCATAAACACCAACTGCAACAGCGTTTGAAAGATTAAGACTACGGGCGTCATCAATCATAGGAATACGCACACAGTTGTTTGGGTTATCTTTTAACAATTTTTCAGGAAGACCCGCAGTTTCTTTTCCAAAAATTATATATGAATTGTCAGGATAGTTTATATCAGAATGCTTATGCATAGCTTTTGTAGTAAAGTAGAAAAAATTCCCACTATTATTTTTAATAAAAAAATCATCAAGGTTATCATAATAAGTAATGTCAAGCAAATGCCAATAGTCAAGACCTGCACGCTTGAGTTTTGCATTATCAATATTAAAACCCATAGGGCCGACTAGGTGAAGTCTTGCACCAGTTGCGGCACAGGTTCTTGCAATGTTGCCAGTGTTTTGCGGTATTTCTGGTTCGACTAAAACTATATTTAAAACAGCCATTT
>JAAYPE010000086.1 GCA_012519975.1 Clostridiales bacterium | reverse complement strand
TTGCGAAAAGCAGGCTGAGAGTAGGCTGTATTGCCTAGACCCACAACCTGATTTGGATAATGCCAACGTAGGGATATATTGCGACTATCTTTTTCTGCATATATGCTCTATTTGAGTATGTGTGCGTTTTTTTATGTTGACACACATATCGGTTTGTATTTTTGTGAAAGGAGCTTTTATGCTAAAAGACTGTATCGAAAATGTTAGAAAAAAAGCACCTCTCGTTCACAACATTACAAATTATGTAACTGTGAATGATGTTGCAAACAACTTGCTTGCCTGTGGCGCTAGTCCAATTATGGCGGATGATTTAAGCGAGGTGGAAGAAATCACAAGTATATGCGGTGGGCTAAATATTAACATTGGAACACTAAGCAAAAACACCGTTTCGTCTATGCTTTTGGCTGGAAAAAAGGCAAACGAGTTAGGTCACAAAGTTTTGCTAGACCCTGTTGGTGCGGGAGCTAGTGAAATGAGAACAAAAACATCTTTGCAAATTATGAGTGATGTTAAACTAAATGTAATTAGAGGAAATATTTCTGAAATCAAAACACTGGCGCTTGGAAGTGCTAAAACTCAAGGCGTTGATGCAAATGACCTAGACACTATTACTCAAAGCACTTTTGAGAGTTCTATTTCATTTATAAAAGATTTTGCAAAAAAGATGACTTGTATAGTCGTTGTTACAGGCGCTATAGATATTGTCACAGATGGCGACAAATGCTACATAATAAAAAACGGTGTTCCAGAAATGACAAAAATCACAGGCACCGGCTGCCAACTGTCGGCTATGATAGTAGCGTTTTTAGTTGCAAATCCAAAAAATGAGCTTGAGGCTACCGTATCCGCTGTATGCGCAATGGGACTTGCAGGCGAAATCGCTTGGAAAAATATGCAAAACGGTGATGGCAACTCCACATACAGAAATAGAATTATAGACGCCATTTATAATATGGATGGAAAAATCTTAGAGGACGGTGCAAGGTATGAAATCGCTTAAAGATGATTTGCTTTTATATGTTGTTTCAGACAGATCTTGGCTTGGTAGCACCCCCCTTGAATATGCGATTGAAAAAGCTATTCTTGGTGGGGCAACATTTATTCAGCTAAGAGAAAAAAACCTTGATTTTGACAGTTTTTTAAATCAGGCAAAAACAATAAAAAGCCTTTGTGATAAATACGATATCCCATTTGTAATCAACGATAATATTGATATTGCTATACTCTCAAATGCCGATGGTGTTCATTTGGGTCAAGGCGATATGAACACTTTTAAAGCTAGGCATCTAATAGGCAATGACAAAATAATTGGGGTATCTGTTCAAACTGTTCCACAAGCGATAAAGGCACAAAATGATGGCGCAAACTATCTAGGTGTTGGAGCAGTTTTTGACACAAACTCTAAAGCTGATGCAAAAAATGTAAGAATTGATACTCTACAAAAGATTTGCAACTCTGTTGACATTCCCGTTATTGCAATTGGTGGGATTTGCGATAAAAACATAGCAGAACTTTCAAACTCTGGCATATGCGGAGTGGCTGTTATCAGTGCTGTTTTAGCAAAACCCGACATAGAAAAGGCTACATTTGAGCTTAAAAAACTGGCACAAAAAACGATAGATACATAAAGTTTTTAAAAGAAAGGACAAATTATGAAAACAGCACTTACAATAGCAGGTAGCGACTCTAGCGGTGGCGCAGGAATACAAGCAGATATAAAAACGATGACTGCCCACGGCATTTATGCAAT
>JAAYPE010000009.1 GCA_012519975.1 Clostridiales bacterium | reverse complement strand
TCAAAAGCTTTTGATAAAAATAAAAAAACTATAAAAATGCAGATTTTTATAGAAATATGGGACAAAATAAGGATACAAAATATAAGGAGGGAACAATATGCCTGATTTAACATCAACAGAATTAAAAGCAATACAAGACCAATTGAATTGTGAACAAATACTTGTGAAAAAGTTTAAAAGCTATGCAAGTATGACATCAGACCCGCAAATAAAAACAACTTGTGAGCAAGTTGCAGCACAGCATAAAAATCATTATGACAAACTTATGGGGCATTTAAGCTGTTAGGAGGAAATATAATGAATCAACAAATACAAGCACTTTCAGACCAAGAAATTATGGACGATATTTTAGGTTCGCAAAAGCATATCACAGGTGTTTACAATATAAACTCAAACGAATGTGTAAACCCAACTTTGCGTAACGATTTTTTGCAAATTCTGCGTGAGGAGCATAATATTCAGTCCACAATTTTTACAGATATGCAAAAAAGAGGTTGGTACGAAACTCAGCCTGCCGAACAACAAATGGTTGATAAAGCAAAAACAAAGTATCAAAACATTGCTGAACAATTATAAATTATCTGTAAAAATGGTCATCCATTAATCGTGGTTGACCATTTTATTTTTAGTAAAAATCACATATATGAATTGCCCAAATATAATAATATAAAATCTTGATTTGCGATAAAATAAATATAGAAAATATAGTGTTTTCAAAGATTGATAACATAATAATTTTGTGTTACAATATCCGATAAAAAGGGCATAAAAATAAAGGGGTTAATTATGAGTTTTATAAAGACAGATATTGAAATAGCACAAGAGATAAGCCTTACTCCTATTGAAGAAATCGCCGAAAAAATAGGCTTAAAATATGATGATATTGAGCTTTATGGTAAATACAAGGCAAAAATATCTCCTAAAGCTACAAAATGTAAAGAGGCTAACGCAAAACTTATACTTGTAACGGCGATAAACCCAACACCAGCAGGAGAGGGTAAAACAACGGTATCAGTAGGACTTGCAGACGGGTTGTCAAAGCTTGGCAAAAAATCTATAGTAGCACTTCGAGAACCATCGCTAGGTCCTGTTTTTGGAATGAAAGGCGGGGCAGCCGGCGGAGGATATGCGCAGGTAGTTCCTATGGAAGATTTGAATTTGCATTTTACAGGAGATATGCACGCAATAACATCTGCAAACAATCTTTTAGCAGCAATGATAGATAATCATATTCACTTTGGAAATGAGCTAGAGATTGATGTTCGTAGTATCCAGTGGAAAAGATGTATGGATATGAACGATAGACAGCTTAGAAATTTAGTCGGCGGAATGGGTGGCAGGGTTAATGGATTTCCTAGAGAAGATGGGTTTGATATAACGGCGGCATCAGAGGTTATGGCGGCACTTTGTATGGCAAGTGATATCGAAGATTTAAAAGAGCGTTTAGGTAATATTATTGTTGCTTATAATTGTGAGGGCAAACCTATAGTTGCAAAACAACTGGATGCAAATGGTGCAATGGCAGCACTGTTAAAAGATGCTGTGAAACCTAATATAGTACAAACGCTTGAAAAAACACCGGCAATTATTCATGGTGGTCCTTTTGCGAACATAGCACACGGTTGTAATAGTATAATAGCTACAAAAACTGCAATGTGCCTCGGCGAATATGTTGTTACTGAAGCGGGTTTTGGTGCTGATTTGGGTGCGGAAAAATTCTTTGATATTAAATGCAGACAAGCAGATATTAATCCAAATGTTGTAGTTGTAGTTGCAACCGTTAGAGCGCTGAAGTATCACGGAGGACTTGAAAAAGAAGACCTGTTAAATCAAGATTTTAAAGCATTAAGCAGTGGTCTTTTAAATTTAGAAAAACATATTCAAAACATAAAAAACATCTATAATATGCCAGTTGTAGTAGCAATCAACAAGTTTTATACAGATACAAAAGAAGAGCTAGAAACGATAGTTGAATTTTGTAGCAATCTTGATACAAACGCAGTTGTTACAGATGTTTGGGCAAATGGTGGTCAAGGTGCAAAACAGCTTGCCCAAGCAGTGATAGATGAGTGCGATAAGCCAAAGTCAGAACTTTATTTTTCTTATGATTTGAACGAAACAATAGAAGAAAAAATTAATAATCTTGCAAAAAAAGTCTATGGAGCATCTAGTGTTGAAATAACAAAAAGAGCCTTTAGAAAAATAGAAACGATTGAAAAAAATGGGTATGATAACTTGCCAATATGTATGGCAAAAACACAGTATTCATTGTCTGATGACGCAAGATTGCGTGGCAAACCAGATGGATTTAAAATAACGGTAAGAGATGTTAGAATAAGTGCAGGTGCTGGGTTTATTGTAATTCTTACAGGGGATATATTGACAATGCCGGGGCTTCAAAAACTACCAAGTGCAGTTAAAATAGATGTTGATAATAAGGGCAAAATTAGCGGATTGTTTTAATACAAGCTTTACAAAAAATAAATCTCCTATGATAGTGTGAAAACTATCATAGGAGGTTTTGCTATTAAAATTTAGTTGTAGCAATCTGAAAAGATTTTGCATAAATTTTTTCGGTTATGTAATGCGTAAAATGCAAACATTTTTATACAAACATTTTTTCTATACCATTTGATTTTATAGCCTTAAATAGTAAAAAACCGAGCAAATAACACATAGCAAGTTCCCCAATGCCTACTTGAAAAGCAGAAAGTAAAAAACCTGCCCACCTTGTGCCCTTTGGCAAAAAGAATGCAATTTCTGCACCGATTATAATAGCGTTGAAAATAACAGGCATCAGTGGTGCAAAAATCGGAAAACCCTTTACTTCCACTTTTCGCACAATTCTGCTACAAATTGCGGCTATAAGTGTTGCAATTGTTCCGCAAATAACATCGACTATACCAAACGGACTGCCCAAGTTACCTATAAAGCAACCTATAGTAAGACCTGGAATAGCAACGGGAGTAAAGACGGGTAAAATTGTAAGAGCTTCTGAAAATCTGAATTGTATAGAACCGTATGACAATCCAAATATAGAAGACAGATAGGTTAAAGCAGCATAGAGAGCCGCAATAACAGCACTTTGCACAATATAATTTGTGCTTTTGTTAATAGTATTCATTTTTATTCCTCCATAGTTTTGTTTAATGTCAGGATGGTCTCGAACTGACAGGAGAAATATTAACACTTATAGCAAGAAAAATCAAGTGTAAACTTTTAGTAAAGTTGTTGACTATTTAAATCTCTTATAATATACTTTCTGTATATTGATTTGTTAAGATATTTTATCTTTTAGAAAATAGAGAGGAGGGAATGATTTGGCAAATGTAGTTGAAGATCGCCGTTCAAGAAGAACAAAGAGAAAACTTCGCCTATCTTTTATAGAGCTTATGGATAAAAAAGATATAACAGAAATAACGGTAACAGAAATTAGTAATCTAGCTGGCGTTAATAGAGGTACTTTTTATTTACACTATTCAGATATTTATGATATGAGAAGGCAGATTGAAACCGAGCTTATTGATGAGCTTTACACTATTTTAAACTATCACTCTGCAGAAAAAATGAAAAAGGCAATATACCCTATCATTTTTGATGTATGTTGTTTTTTTAATGAAAACTGCAAATTGTTAAATATATTTTTAAGCAAAAATGGTGATGTGGTTTTTGCAGATGGGTTAAAAGGTATCGTAAAAGAAAAGGTTTTTCACGATTGGAAATCAGTTAATAAGCTTGACAATGCTAAAGAAAACGAAATTCACTTTTGTTTTATAACATCAGGAATAATTGGAGTTTTAAGGCAGTGGATATATGAAGGATGCGTTACAAGCATTGAAGCAGTCGCAAGTTTGTTAAGAGAGATGATACTAAATGGTTCGCAATTTTTAGAAGACAAAAGAGTAAGTGAAGGCAGCTTTTAGCCGTCACTTACTTTTTTATAAAAAATAAAATAGTCATTTTTTACAATAGATAAAAACTAAGTTTTTGCAAATAATACATTTATAATTAGTTAAAGGAGATATAAAAAATGCATCAAGATGAAATAAATAAAGAAGTTGAATTTTTAAATATAGTATATGAAGATGCTCAAATAGGTAGTGAATCGATTGAATATGTAACAGGGAAAATCGAAGATGCTAATATGTTAAAAGATTTACAAAATCAGCATAGCCAATATACAGATTTATCAAACAAAGCAACAAGCCAAATTGCAAACCATAATCAAGTTCCTAAAAGCAGAAACTCTGTTTCAAAAGCAGGATTAAGGTCCAGAGTAAGATTTAATACACTTATGAATAAAAGCAATGACAATGTTGCAGAGGTAATGATTCAAGAGAGTATGATAGGTGTAATAGATATGTCACGCGTTTTAAAACAGTTTTCAGAAATACCACAAGAAACCAAACAGTTAGGACAAGAACTGATTGGAATAGAAGAAAACAATATGCAAATTATGAAACAATATCTTGGATAATAAAACAGAGCGACGCATTTAGTCGCTCTGTTTTATTAAAATCAAACTCCATAAAGAAGCTGTGCATATGAAGGGTAGGGCCAATATTTTTTTGCAGTGTTTGTTTCAAGCTCATCTGCGATTTCACGAAGCTCTTGCATTGCAGAAAAGACATTATCCTTATAGTACAACGCTTTTGTTTTAATGTCTGCATTTTCGTCAGCACTTATAATAGCGTGGTCAAGTGCATTTGTTTTTTTATAAAGCAAATCACTTAAAGTTGATAGTTTTTCTAACAAGTTTATTTCATATTCGCAAGCAAGCTTTGCCATAACTGCTCTTTTGTTTTGTATCGTAATGCTAAGCTCATTCATATAAGAACACACAGATGGAAAAATATCTTTTTTAACCATTTCAAGCATTGTAAGTGCCTCGATATGAAGAGTTTTACAGTAGTTGTCCATTAAAATTTCGTATCTTGAATTAAGCTCTTCTTTTGTGTAAATACAATGACGCTCAAACATAGTTACATTTTTTTCTGTTATGTAAAAAGGCAAAGCCTCTGGAGTAGTGCGAAGATTTAAAAGTCCACGTTTTTCTGCTTCTTCAACCCATTCATCCGAATAATTATTGCCGTTAAATATAACTCGGGAATGCTTGTTAAATGTGTTTCTAAGCAATTCATGAAGAGCTAAGTCGAAGTCGTCAGCCTTTTCAAGAATGTCAGCAAATTGTGAAAGTTGCTCTGCAAGAATCGCATTTAAAATAGTGTTTGGACAAGCTATGGAAGCAGTAGAACCGAGCATTCTAAATTCAAACTTGTTACCTGTAAAAGCAAATGGAGAAGTGCGGTTGCGGTCTGTTGTGTCTTTTGCAAATCTAGGTATAAAGGATACGCCAGACTTCATTACTTGCTTATCTTTTTGAATATATACTTCGTCATTTTGTATAGCTCTTATTATGTCATCTAACTCATCACCCAAAAACATAGAAACAATTGCCGGAGGTGCTTCATTTGCTCCAAGTCTATGGTCGTTTCCAGCACCTGTAACGGCAACTCTAAGCAGATCTTGATACTCATCAACGCCTTTTAACACAGCTGCAAGGAACAGAAGAAACTGAGAGTTTTCCATAGGCGAATCACCAGGGTCAAATAAATTAACGCCAGTGTCAGTGCTGATTGACCAGTTGTTGTGCTTGCCACTTCCGTTAATTCCTGCAAATGGTTTCTCATGTAAAAGACAAGCAAGACCGTGCCTTGTGGCAACCTTTTTCATAGTTTCCATTGTTAATTGGTTGTGGTCTGTTGCAGTGTTTGTGTCTGAATACATTGGTGCAAGTTCGTGTTGCGCAGGAGCTACCTCGTTGTGCTTTGTTTTTGCAAGCACGCCAAGTTTCCAAAGTTCAATATCAAGGTCCTTCATAAAAGCTGCAACTCGTGGCTTAATTGTTCCAAAATAATGGTCATCCATTTCTTGACCCTTTGGCGGTTTTGGTCCAAATAATGTTCTGCCACAAATTATAAGGTCCTCACGCTTGTTATACTGCTCTTTGTCAATTAAAAAATACTCTTGCTCAGCACCAACAGTCACAACAACATGCTTTGCTTTTGTTGGGTTCCCAAAAAGCTCTACAATTCGCATTGCGTGCCAATCAACAGCCTCAAGTGAACGAAGAAGGGGTGTTTTTTTATCTAAAATTTGCCCCCCATATGAGCAAAAAACTGATGGAATGCAAAGGGTTTCATCTTTAATAAAAGCGTATGATGTAGGGTCCCAAGCGGTGTAACCTCTAGCCTCAAAAGTTGCACGAAGACCGCCAGACGGAAAGCTAGACGCATCAGGCTCGCTTTTTATAAGCTCTTTTCCTGAAAACTCCATAATAATATGCCCATCAGAAGTAGGAGAAATGAAGCTGTCGTGCTTTTCGGCGGTAATTCCAGTCATAGGCTGAAACCAGTGAGTGTAGTGTGTAACGCCCTTTTCAATAGCCCAATCTTTCATTGCTTTTGAAACAATATCGGCAATTTTTTTGTTTAAAGGTGTACCATCTTTTACAGATTTTTGTATTGCATCATAAGTCTCTTGCGGTAATCTTTCCCTCATAACACGGTCATTAAATACCATACTTCCAAAAATCTCTGGTACATTTATTGGAACATTATTATCCATTTAAATTGCCTCCTCAAGCTCTACTATACAAAGATATAATACCACATTTATAGAAAAATTAAAATTATACAATATATATAAAACATTACATTTTCTATATATCTTTTTTAAAATAATAAATTAGGCGCTGAGGGCAACTTCCCACAGCGCCTTTGCCGTTTACAGACACAGTATAAATATAAAAATAAAATATGTCAAGTAACTTTTGCGTTTTTGTTATACTAATTATTATATATAAGTCATAAAGCAAATAAAATGGTATGTTCTTAGCTTGATTTTTTAGGTTTTAAAGAATATTTTAATTTTACCACACTATTTTGCTTGAAAAAATGAATTATTTAGGTTAGAATATAAGCATACAAACTGTGGTAATTTTAAGTAGCGCAAAACTGTTGTAACTATATATTGTATGTTGTAATCCTTTTGGATTTTTTAAATAAAGCATATACATAGGAGTGGTATTGGGTGAGCACGCATTTAAATGGCAGTTATCTTGGTGATTTTGTTTCAGAAGAAAGTATTTTGGCAATGCAAGAGGAAGTAACAAAAGCTCACGAATTGTTGCACACTAAAACAGGTGAGGGAAATGAGTTTTTAGGTTGGTTAACATTACCTACCGATTATGATAAAGATGAATTTTCAAGAATTAAAAAAGCTGCAACAAAAATTCAACAAACAAGTGATTTACTTATAGTTATTGGAATTGGAGGCTCATATCTTGGTGCAAGAGCCGCTATAGAGTTTGTAAAATCTTCAAACTACAATGTATTAAAAAAGGACACGCCAGATATTTATTTTGCTGGCAACAGCATTAGTCCAACTGCTTTAAATGAGATCGTAAGCCTTTGTGAAGGTAGAGATTTTTGCGTAAATGTTATTTCAAAATCAGGCACAACAACAGAGCCTGCAATAGCTTTTCGTGTTTTTAAAGAAATGCTTGTGAAAAAGTATGGAGAAGAGCAAGCAGCTCAAAGAATTTTTGTAACAACAGATAAAGAAAAAGGCACTCTAAAGGCACTTTCGGATTCGCAAGGATTTGAAACATTCATAGTTCCTGACGATGTTGGCGGGAGATATTCAGTGCTTACGGCTGTGGGGCTTTTGCCGATTGCTGTTTCGGGAATGGATTTAGATGCACTTATGCAAGGGGCACTTGATGCACAAAAAAGCCTTATGCAAACAGATGTGTTGCAAAATGATTGTTATAAATATGCAGCAATACGAAATATTCTTTATAGACAAGGTAAAACAACCGAAATGATGGTAAGTTATGAGCCTTCATACGCTATGATGAATGAGTGGTTTAAACAGCTTTTTGGCGAGAGTGAAGGCAAGGATGGAAAAGGAATTTTTCCGGCATCTGCAATTTTTTCGACAGACCTTCATTCGCTAGGTCAATATATACAAGATGGAAAGAGAAATCTTTTTGAAACCGTTGTAGTGTTTAAAAAGCCAAAGCAAGAGATGATTATTTCTTTTGATGATGAGAACACAGACGGTCTGAATTTTCTTGCAGGTAAAGAGATGTCATTTATAAATCAAAAAGCATTTGAGGGGACAATTCTTGCACATTCTGATGGTGGTGTTCCAAATATTGTGCTTGAAGTTGAAGAAATGACAGAGTATGAGTTAGGATATCTTATTTATTTCTTTGAAAAGGCCTGTGCAATTTCTGGATACATTCTTGGAGTTAACCCATTTAATCAGCCTGGTGTTGAGAGTTATAAAAAGAATATGTTTGCACTACTTGGAAAAGCAGGGTACGAGGAAGAGAAAGCACAGCTAGAAAAAAGACTGGGAATTAAAAACTAATTGGTTATATTACCGCTTTTGCGGAATTAAAATATAGAAATCACAGGGGGAGATTTTTTATGGTATCTCTTATAATTGGACACAAAGGATCAGGAAAAACTAAGCACCTTATTGAAGAAGTAAATAAGGCTGTTGAAAATTCAAAGGGCAATGTTATTTGTATTGAAAAAAAGACAAAACTTACTTATGACATTACATCTCGTGCTCGTCTTATTGCAGCTGACTCATTTGGGATAAATGGTTTTGACGCATATTACGGATTTGTTAGTGGAATTTGTGCAAGTGACAATGACATTACAGATGTCCTTGCAGATGCAACACTAAGAATTGGTGGAAATGATTTAAACCAGCTCGCTGAGTTCATTGAAAAAGTAAGTGTTCTTGCAAATGCAACAGATACAAGATTTACATTTACAATTTCAGCAGATGAAGAAGAATTGCCAAAGCAAATTTTTGATTTTTGTCAGAAAATTTATTAAGTAGATACATAATAGCTCGGCGG
>JAAYPE010000085.1 GCA_012519975.1 Clostridiales bacterium | reverse complement strand
GCTCGGGTGCGGTGAGGAAGATGGCAAAAGGCACGCTCGAATATGACGGCGAGAAGGATGCTTTGAGTATGGGAAGATAATGCACCTTGAGTGCGTTGAGAAACACGCTTTGAATATAGAACGAAATATATCCGTGTATAGCAAGAGATATGCTCGGATACGGTGGGGAATACGCTCGGGTACGATGAGGAGTACGCTCGGATACGGTGAGAAATACGCTCGGGTATAGTAAGAAAAGGAACATTTTCGGACACTATAGTACAAAACATATTCAAAAATATAAAGCTTAAAGTATAACTATAACGGATATAATTTTGAAACCAATTTAGTATTGGGCGTCAATGGAGTAATACTTGCAAGGTTTTTGCCTTTAAATTTTGCTTAGTAAAAACATCAAAGGAATGAAGATGTAATTTATAAAAAATAATTTCTATTAGGGGAGATGAGGACAGTAATAATTTTATTGGATTAAACTTTATTTTGTGATGGCGTAATTTTATAAAGACCAAATGTCTATTTGATAAGAATATATCATCTTATTAAAGGGTTAAAGTGTAATTTTATAACTCCACAGTGCATTAGAATATTAAAGTTTCACTTTACCAAAAAGCATAAACTCTATCAAAAAATAAGAGTTGCCTTATAAAAATAAGTTTTATTTTACAAGGCAGATATGCCCTGATTTGCTAAAAATCAAACTAATTTAAATTGTAAGAACAGTTGATTAAATTTTACTTTTGAAAATAAAAAAACTCCAGTAGCATAACACTACTAGAGTTTTTATTTTTATATAAAGCTATTAGAACTTAATGATGCCACCATAAGTTGAAATTATTGTAGCAAAAACAAGTGAAATAACAGTCATAAGCTTTATTAGGATATTGATTGATGGTCCAGATGTATCTTTAAATGGGTCACCAACAGTATCACCAACAACGGCAGCTTTATGAGCTTCTGAGCCTTTGCCACCGTGTGCGCCACCCTCGATGTATTTCTTAGCGTTATCCCATGCTCCACCTGAGTTTGACATAAAGATAGCCATAAGAACACCAGTTACAAGAGCACCAGCAAGAAGACCGCCAAGAGCCTCAGCGCCAAGAAGAAGACCTACAGTGATTGGAGCTGCAACAGCAAGAATACCAGGAACTAGCATTTCTTTTAGAGCTGCAGTCGTTGAAATTTCAACACAACGCTTGTAGTCAGGTTTTTGAGTTCCTTCCATTATACCAGGCATTTCTTTAAACTGACGGCGAACTTCTTCAATCATTTGGTTTGCAGCCTTACCAACAGACTCCATTGTGAAAGCAGAGAAAAGGAAAGGTAGCATACCACCGATGAACAAACCACAAATAACAGTTGGTGAAAGAATGCTGATTCCTGATGTGATATCAACAGCAGTTGCATAAGATGCAAACAAAGCAAGAGCTGTGAGCGCAGCAGAACCAATAGCAAAACCTTTACCAATAGCAGCAGTTGTGTTACCTACAGAGTCAAGCTTGTCGGTGATGTCACGAACATCTTTTTCAAGTCCTGCCATTTCTGCCATACCGCCAGCATTATCAGCAATT
>JAAYPE010000084.1 GCA_012519975.1 Clostridiales bacterium | reverse complement strand
ATCTCAAATGTTACGCCGTTTCTAAAATCTCCTGCTGATACCATAATATTATTCCTCCGATAAGGTTTTTTACACTCTTTCATTGTATATTAGTATTCACTTTTTTTCAAGAGTTTTTTTACAGTTTTCAAATACTAAAAAATACAACTATAAAACCATTAGCGCCTTTGGAGCGTTTGTAAGATTTTCGCTACCGCCATGCTTGACAAAAAGCATATCCTCAATACGCACACCAAAGCTGTTTTCGATGTATATTCCAGGCTCTATTGTAATAATATTTCCGGCTTGCAAAATCTCTGTAGAATTTTTGCTAACCGTTGGCTTTTCGTGAATTTCTATGCCAACTCCGTGACCTGTTCCGTGTCCAAAATTCTCGCCATATCCTGCGTGCTCAATAATTTGCCTTGCTACCAAATCACACTCGCTCGCCACTACTCCGGCACAGACAGTATCAATAGCGCTAAGCTGTGCGCTCAAAACAGTGTCATAAACCTTTGCTTGGCGTGAGCTTACATCGCCCAGTGCCACAGTCCTTGTCATATCGCTATGGTATCCCTTTATACAAGCGCCAAAATCCATTGTGATAAAATCGCCTATTTCAAATCTCTTTTCGCTAGGCTCTCCGTGTGGCTTTGACGAGTTTTTACCACTTACTACTATTGTTTTAAAAGATATTGCGTCTGCCCCATTTTTGAGCATAAAATAATCAAGTCTGCACGCAATTTCACGCTCTGTTTTTCCGGGCCTTATATAGCCTAGAATGAGATCGAATGATTTTTCTGCTATTCTTTGTGCTTTTATTATATTTTCTTTTTCTTCTTGTGACTTTATTGCCCTGAGTTCGTTTATAAAATCGTCAAGCTCTCCCGTTGCACTAACTTCAAAGTCGCTAAATATTTTTTTGTAGCTATCATAATTTGCAATTGTTGTTTTTTGTGCCTCTAGCAAAATTTTGTTTGCCCCTAGCTTTTTTGCCACTTCTACAAGCTGAGTTTTTAGTTGTGTTTGTAAAATTACATCATCACAGCTTTTAACCTGATTTTTTGCAGACTCAATGTACCTGCTATCTGTTATAAACACACTGCCCTTTTGTGATACAAACAGATATCCATTTGACGATTCAAATCCCGTGAAGTATGTGCGATTTTCTAAACTCACTATCAAGGCGGCTTCCCCACAGTTTAACTGTTTTGCAAGCTTTTGTATCATAATGATACCGCCCCCTCCAATTTTATTTTTTTGTCACGCCTGCGTCCATTCGCTCAAAAATCTTTTGCTCTAAATCCCTGCGAACCTCAAACGACTTTCCCCCTCTTTTTTCCATTTCAAAGGGTGTTACATAAATCGAAACCATACCTGCAAGGTTTGCTCCTAAAATGTCTGTAAACAATTGGTCGCCTATCATTGCAACTTGATTTGACTTGAGTCCCATCGCTCGTTTTGCTCGTATGTAAGCTGTTCTAAGTGGTTTGCAAGAAAATCCTATATAATCAATATTGCCCAAAATTTTTGAAAAACTGCGTGCCCTATCTTTTTTTGCATTTGTAAGCAACAAGACTTTAAAGCCCTCTTGCTTCATTTGCAATACCCACTCTACTGCGCCCTCCAGCGGTATATCCGTATGGTCGATAGCCGTAGTATTATCCAAATCGACAGCGATTCCCAAAACGCCCATTTTTCGCAAATCTTGTGCTGTAATTTGTGTGATACTATCAAACCTATACTTAGGATAAAGCATAGACATATTATATTCTCCTGTTCGATATTAAATATTTTATACATCTTAACGGTATTCTAACCCATTTTTTACTATCTTTCAAGTTTATGATTTGTCTGATTTGTAAAATTATTAGAAATAAATATAAAACTAAAGCGACAATCATAACGAATGCCGCTTAAATCACATAGTTTATTTGAACTTTCTCTTGCGAGCAGCCTCAGACTTCTTTTTCTTTTTAACAGAAGGCTTCTCATAATGTTCCCTTTTGCGTACTTCTTGAATTACGCCATCTCTGGAAGTTTGTCTCTTAAAACGCTTGAGAGCGCTATCAAGAGATTCATTCTCTTTAACCTTTACTTGGCTCATTTATATTCCCTCCCTCCGCTAATTCGCAGGGTAATCCTTTTAAAAAGGCGTCCTAAGTATGGACTTCGTTATTATACAATAGATTTTCGACTGTTGTCAAGGAACTTTCGCAAAATATATTACAAAAAATTTCTAAAAAACAGCAAATATCTAATTGTTTACATTATTGATATAAACACTTGAACTAGGCAGTGCAAACGCTGTTTTTTCTGCGTCTACAATTTTTTTAATGTTCATATTTATATCTTCCCTTATTGCTATGCTTTTACTATAATCCGTTGTCTTTATAAAATACATTATGTGTATATCAAGGCTACTTTCAGAAAATTCCTCAAAGCAAACAACAACTCCATTTTTATGAACATCTGTATGCTCTTTTAGCATTTTTTCTATTTTGTCTAAAACTGTTCGCAATGTTTTTACGCTTGTGTCATAGGTAAGTCTAATTTTAAAATCTACTCTGCGTTTTTTCATTCTTGACCAATTAGTTATTGGGTCTGCTATCAGAGTTGAGTTTGGCACTATTATTACAGTATCTGCGACCGTGCGAATTCTTGTGCTTCGCATTGTGATATCCTCAACAACTCCATCAACAGACGGGGTTGTTATCCTATCTCCTACATCAAATGGTTTGTCTGTAATTATTGCAAAACCGCCAAAAATATTTGTTGCAGTTTCCTTTGCTGCAAGCGAAAATGTAAGTCCACCTAGACCCACGCCAGCGATAAGACCATTAATATTATATCCCAATTCACTAATAACAATCACACCGGCAATTGTAAATACTATAACTTTTAAAATATTTGCAAGAAAAGTTACTGCAACTGTGTTTGATTTTTTGTTTGTTCTTTGATTGCTTTTAATTATAAGCGAGGTAACAAAGGGCATAAAATCTGCAAATATCCACGCTATAATTAAAATTGTGCCAATGCGAAACAGCGTATGTATCGGTGAAAACACCTTGTCAGGCAGACCCACGATACTAAAGCCAAAATAGGCACCAAGCATTCTAAAATACACTTTGCTAGGCCCGCTAAGCGCATCTACAACAGCTTGCTTAACACTTTCCTTACCTTTAAAAAATCTACTTATAATTGCTACTGCTATTTTTTCTAGCCTTTTACTAATCAGTAAAAATACTAAAAAGATTAAAATACCCGCCAAAATTTGCATAAGGTTGTTTGCAACTGTTTCATAGGCATTTTTGCAGGATACTATAAAATCTTCAACCATACAAAACCCTCCGCCTACTGTTTATTTTACAACAATATTTACAAGTCTACCCTTTACATACAGCTCTTTTATTATCTGTTTTCCTTCAATTTCTTTTGCAATTTTTTCGTCCTCTTTTGCAAGAGAAATAGCGTTTTCGCTCTCAATATCTGTTGCAACATTAATTTTTGATTTAACTTTTCCGTTTATTTGAACTGCAATTTCTATGCTTTCATCCTTGCATTTTTGCTCATCAAATGTTGGCCATTTTTGTGATGTTATAACGCCACCAAAATCCATTATCTCCCACATCTCTTCTGTGATATGTGGTGCAAACGGGTTGAGCAAAATCATCAAAGTTTTAAGCTCTGCGTGATTTATTCTTCCAACCTCATAAATTTTGTTAACTAGGCTCATCATCGTTGCAATTGCTGTGTTGCTTTTTAGCGAATCGATGTCTGACGAAACTTTTTTAATTGTTCTATGCATTTCGCTTTCAAGCTCTTTTGAATAGCTTTTTCCTGCAACTGCAATATCCAAAAGTCCCCATATTCTGTCAATAAATCTGCGGCACCCCTTGATGCTTGAGGTGTTCCAAGGCGCTGCTTTTTCAAAGTCACCTATAAACATTTCATAAAGACGCATTGTGTCTGCACCAAACTCATTTACAATGTCATCTGGATTTACAACATTGCCTCTGGACTTACTCATTTTTTCGCCGTTTTCACCCAAAATCATACCGTGGCTTGTTCTCTTTGCATAAGGCTCACAGGTTGGTACAACACCTATATCATAAAGGAATTTGTGCCAAAAACGACTATAAAGCAAGTGCAGCGTTGTATGCTCCATTCCACCATTGTACCAGTCAATTGGGCTCCAGTATTCTAGCGCCTGTTTTGATGCAAGCTCTGTATCATTATGCGGGTCACAATAGCGCAAAAAATACCAAGAAGAACCTGCCCACTGTGGCATTGTATCCGTTTCTCTTTTTGCAGGGGCACCACATTTTGGACAAGTTGTATTTATCCAATCTGTAATTTTTGCAAGTGGTGATTCGCCATTTTCAGTTGGCTCATAACTATCAACCATTGGGAGTTCTAATGGCAAACTTTCCTCTGGCAGTGGCACATATCCACATTTTTCACAATGCACAATCGGAATTGGTTCACCCCAATATCTTTGGCGAGAAAACACCCAGTCACGCAATTTATAATTTACCTTTGGATGCCCTTTTTCGTGCTTCTCCAAAAATTGTGTTATTTTTTCCTTTGCATCTTCAACACTCAGTCCATCTAAAAAACCCGAGTTTACCATTATTCCAGTTTCACAATCTGTAAAAGCTTCCTTTTCAATATCTCCGCCTTTTACAACTTCAATTATCGGCAAGTCAAATTTTTTTGCAAATTCAAAGTCACGAGTATCGTGCCCAGGAACTGCCATAATAGCACCTGTGCCATAGGAAACTAGCACATAGTCTGAGATAAAAATCGGAATTTCTTTGTTATTCACAGGATTTATTGCACAAACACCATCAAGGCAAACGCCTGTTTTTTCTTTATTTATTTCCGTTCTTTCAAAGTCAGATTTACGCGCACTCTCTTGCCTATATTCACAGACTTCGTCAAAGTTTTTGATGTTTTTTTCCCATTTATCTATAAGTGGATGCTCGGGCGACATTACCATATATGTTGCTCCAAAAAGCGTATCAGGTCTTGTTGTAAAAACTGTTATTTTATCGCCTGTTGTTGATGTAAAATCAACCTCCGCACCAGTAGAGCGTCCAATCCAATTCTTTTGCTGAAGCTTTACACGTTCGATATAATCAAGGTCATCTAGGTCATCAATAAGCCTTTGTGCATACTGTGTAATTTTTAGCATCCACTGGCTTTTTACCTTTCTTACAACCTCACTACCGCAACGCTCGCAGCCACCGTTTACGACCTCTTCATTTGCTAAAACGCATTTGCAAGATGTACACCAGTTAACTGCCATTTCTTTTTTATATGCAAGACCTTGCTCAAAAAGCTTTAAGAAAATCCACTGTGTCCATTTATAATACGACGGGTCTGTTGTGTTAATCTCTCTGCTCCAATCAAATGAAAACCCAAGTGATTTTAGCTGTTTTTTAAAATTTGCTATATTATTTTTTGTTACGATTTCAGGATGTATATGATTTTTTATTGCGTAGTTTTCCGTCGGCAAACCAAAAGCATCCCAACCCATTGGGTATAACACATTATAGCCTTCAAATCGCTTTTTTCGCGCAATTATGTCAAGCATTGTATACGAGCGTGGGTGACCAACATGGAGCCCTTGTCCAGACGGATATGGGAATTCTACAAGGCAATAAAACTTAGGCTTTGTAAAATCCTGTTGTGCATAAAAAACGCCACTTTCGTCCCATTTGTTTTGCCACTTTTTTTCAGTTGCTTTAAAATCGTAACTTTTCATACCTAAAAACATCCCTCTAACTAATATTGTGTGATTTTTATTTTCACCTAGTGCAAGATTTGCACATTTTTATTATTTGTTGTTTATATTGAAATTTGAATTGTAGTTTTACTTTTAATTTTAGACACTGGTAATCAGTGTGGGGGGTTATGGCTATCGACATAACAACTTTAATTTTAGACACTAATAATCGGTGTGTGGGGTTAAATTTCATCTTGCTATAGCTATTTAGTTTATTCTTATTCCCTTTTTGCTATATTTGTTTCTTTCGTTCTTGCTCTCATTATCTAATTTGATTATTGTTTCATTTGTTTTTTTCTATCGTTATGATGTTATCTCATTCATTTCTTTGCTATCGTTATGATGCTGTCTTGTTCATTTCTCTGCTTTCGTTATGATGTTGTCTTATTCATTTTTTTGCTCTCATTCCCATTCCTGCTCTTGCCCTCGTTCCCATTCTTACTCTCGCTCATTCATTTCTTTGCTCGCCAAAGAAACGAATCAAAGAAAGGCGACACGGGGGAAACCCTCCGCAACCCTTTCACTCGGTTTTCCCCCTTGACCCCCATCCACTACGATATAGGTAGTTTTTTATTCGGGGAAGTTTTATGCACGGGTGGTGGGTGTGTGGGTTAACCGTTAGTTGCATTGTAATTTTAATTTTAGACACTGGCAATCAGTGTGTGGGGTTATGGCTATCGATATAACAACTTTAATTTTAGACACTAATAATCAGTGTGGGGGGTTAAATTTCATCTTACTATAGCTATTTAGTTTATTCTTATTCCATTCCTTACTCCCGTTATGATGTTGTCTTATTCATTTCTTTGCTATCGTTATGATGTTATCTCATTCATTTCTTTGCTCGCCAAAGAAACGAATCAAAGAAAGGCGACACGGGGGAAACCCTCTGTGACCCTTTCACTCGGTTTTCCCCCGTGACCCCCATCCACTACGATATAGGTAGTCTTTTGTTTGGGGAAGTTCTAGGGATTAAAAACAGATTATAGATTCTAATTATCGAAAAAATTATAAGCTCATATTCTCTCCGTGACCCTCATCCACTACGATATAGGTAGTTTTTTGTTTGGGGAAGTTCTAGGGATTAAAAACAGATTATAGATTCTAATTATCGCAAAAATTATAAGCTCATATTCTCTCCGTGACCCTCATCCACTACGATATAGGTAGTTTTTTGTTTGGGGAAGTTTTAGGGATAACAAACCTATCAAGTGCAAACATCACACGCAAAGCATATTTTATGCGATTAAATTATTATATTCATTACCCTCTACTCGCCACGCGACAAACTCACAGACTCTAAAATTTATTCATCTTCTGTTATTACATCACTTAGGTCAATTTCCTTTGCATCTGCCCACAGACGCTCAAGGTTATAGTACTCTCTACTATCTGACAAAAAGATATGAATCACAACACTGCCATAGTCAAGCAAAATCCAGCCTGTTGCCTTGCCTTCTATATGATTTGGCTCAATTCCAATTTGAGAAAGCTCATACTCTACCTCATTTGCAAGCGATTTTACATGAGTGTTTGAGGTACCGTTTGCAATTACAAAAGCGTCTGCAACAATTGTAAGTTCTGTTATTTCAAGTGCTTTTATATCTATCGCTTTTTTATCGTCTAAAACTCTTGCAATTTTTTTTACTAATTCCATTCTATCCATACTAGTCTCCCTTTTTTATATTAATTTTGCACACATTTCATTATAGGCTTCAACCGTGTTTGGGTGGATTGGCATATGCCTTTTTGCAAGCTCCATAATTGAAAACTGTGTTCCTTCAAACACCGCCTCATCAATATTTGAAAAGGCTTTTTTGCGCATATCTTCAACCCCGTCGAAATCTCTGTCCTCAGATATGTAATCTGCAATATACAGTATTTTTTCGAGCATTGTCATATTTGCTTTTGCTGTAGTATGGCAACGAACGGCGCTTATAATCTCCGTGTCTGTTATTTTTAAAACAGTTTTGATATATCCCGCTCCAGAAATTGCGTGCCACAACTTTTTGTTTGCTTTTTCAAGCGGTGTCATTTTCTCGCCAGAAATCTCAATTATTTTTAGTTGCTCATCATCGCTTGCATTTTTCATAACATCGTGCAAAATGCCACAAACATATGCTTTTTGTTCGTCTACACCATAATAATTTGCAAGCTGTACTGCTGATTTTGCAACATTTTTTGAATGATTAAATCTTTTTGGTTCTAATTTTTGTCTAACCATTTCTTCAATATTTTGCCCCATTATTTTCATTGTAAAGCCCCCTACTGTTTATATACTCTACAACCTTTTTTGGAACAAGGTGTGAGACATCCTGCCCATTTGCTAACATCTGCCTTAGCTGTGTGGAGCTGACCTCTAGCGGTTCAAAATCGCACAGCATTATTTTTAGCTTATCTGCTTGATTTGGAAAATATTCTTTTGCATATTTTTGCAGGTCTTCCAAAGTTTTGTCGTCATCACGCACAGACGCACAAATTGTACACATATCAAATATTTCTTGCGGATTTTTCCACTCGTGAAAAGTCAAAAACATATCAGAGCCAATAATCAAGTGAAAACTTGTGTCTTTATAAATTTCTTTTAGCTGTTTTAAGGTGTCGCTAGTATAGCTTTTTCCACCACGCTTTATTTCTATGTCACTTATTTCATAATTTGGGGCATCAAACGCTAGAAGGCACATTTGAAGCCTGTCAAAACCGCTTGCTAACTGGTCGCTATTTTTATGAGGTGGGGTATAGGTTGGAATTATTAAGATTTTATCAAAACCGTTTTGCTGTTCAAACGATTTTACAAGCCTTAAATGCCCCATATGCGGAGGGTTAAAAGTGCCTCCGAATATTGCAATTTTTTGCATATGCCCCTCCCGATTAGTCTGCGTTGCCAAATCTTTCTCTTTTTTCACGCTGTTCTCGTCTTTCACGCTTTTCGCGAGCTTTTTGCTCTACTCTTTTTGCTTTTTGTGCGGCTTTAATATTTGCCTTCTTTTTTCTTTCTTTTGCGTGCAATTCCTCACTATATTTATAAAAAATCATAGCTCCGCCAATTACTCCCACAACCTGCGCCTCTGTTTTTTCTGCAATTTCGTTTGCAATCTCCTTTGGAGATTTTGGGCAGGTTTCTAAAAGTACCTTTAGCTTTATAAGCTCGTGGGCACGAAGTGCGTCATTTGTCTGCTCGATTAGTGCGTCGCTTACCCCACCTTTACCTACTTGAAAAAGTGGTTGCAATGAGTTTGCCTTTGCACGAAGTGCTGCTCGTTCTTTACTTGTCATATCTTTCTCCTCAATTCCTTTGCAAGTGCATTTAGTGCCTTGCTTCTATGGCTTATTGTGTCTTTTTCCTTTGACGATATTTCTCCAAAACTTTTTCCATCTACCAAAAACACTGGGTCGTATCCAAACCCGCCATCGCCCTTTTTTTCAAACGCAATAACGCCGTGGCACTCTCCACGCACAGTAATTTGTGTGCCGTCTGGAAATGCACAACAAGCGGCACAAACAAAGTGAGCTGTTCTATCCTCTTGCTTTACATCCTTTAATGCTTCTAGCAATTTTAAAATATTTTTATCATCATTCCCGTGGTCGCCCGCAAACCTTGCAGAATAAATTCCTGGTGCACCGTCAAGAGCATCTACACAAAGTCCAGAATCATCTCCAATTGTTGGTAGCCCAGATTCTAGGCATCCACTGCGAGCTTTTAAAAGAGCATTTTCTTCAAAGGTAAGCCCTGTTTCCTCAACATCTGATAAATTTATTTTTAAATCATCTGCCGTGTTTACCTCTATATTTAGGGGTTGCAAAATTCTTTGTAGCTCTGCTTTTTTCTTTTGATTATGCGTTGCAATTAAAAACTTCATTCATCTTCCCCTTGCTCTATTTCTTTTGTTTCATCGTCCTTATCTGTTTTAAACCAGTCAAAAAAGCCTTTTTTCTTTTTCTTTTCTTTAGTCTCTTGTTGCTCTTCATCCTGTGATAGCTCTTGATTTTTTTGTATTTCCTCTGGCTCTTGTGTGTCAATACTATTGTCTTGAATTTCTAGCTCTTCTTCTACAAAATCTTCGGATACAACATCAAAAAGTCCCTCTGCAAATGCTTGTGCATTAAAGGGTTGTAAATCATCTATTCCCTCGCCGACACCTATAAATTTTACAGGCACTTTTAGATCGTTTTTAATTGAGAGCACAACTCCACCTCTGGCTGTTCCATCAAGCTTTGTTAGAATAATTCCGGTAATATCTGCAACGGCTTTAAACTCTTTTGCTTGATTTACTGCGTTTTGCCCTGTTGTTGCATCAAGGACTAGAAAAATTTCTCTATCAGAATATGGAAGCTCTCTATCAATCACCTTATAAATTTTTGCAAGCTCTTCCATCAAATTCTTTTTGTTATGAAGCCTACCTGCAGTGTCACAAATTATTATGTCCGCATCTCTTGCTATTCCGGCATTTATGGTGTCAAAAATAACTGCGGCGGGGTCTGCTCCCTCTTTGTGTTTTACAATATCCACACCTGCACGCTCTGCCCAAATTTCTAGTTGGTCTATTGCAGCTGCACGAAAAGTATCTGCCGCTCCTAGAATTACTTTTTTGCCTTGGGCTTTAAAATACGCTGCCATTTTACCTATTGTTGTTGTTTTTCCAACGCCGTTTACACCAATAACAAGTATAACTGCCGGTTGCGTTACAAAGTCAATTTCCTCATCGCCCGAGAGCATATCCGCAACAATTTCTTTTATATATTCACGCACCTGTTGTGTATTTTGCGCTCCATTTTTGCCAACCTTTTCTTTGACCTGTTCTATGATTTGCTCTGCTGTATAAACTCCAACATCACCCATAACAAGCACTTCTATCAGCTCGTCATAAAGCTCGTCTCCAATTTCTTCAAAAGCGTTTAAAACATTGTCAATAGAGCCGGACATATTATCTCTGGTTTTTGTGAGTCCAAAATTTATCTTTTTAAAAACACCCATAAGAACCTCCTAATTTTGTTTGCAATTTGCAAAATTTATACAATCTATGCGATTCCAAGCTTTTGCGCCATTTCAGCAGTTTTAAGCTCTAAAATTTTTGAGACACCTTTTTCTTGCATTGTAACTCCATAGAGTCTGTCTGATTCTTCCATTGTACCACGCCTATGTGTTATTAATATGAACTGTGTTTTGTCCGTCATTTTTCTTACATACTGTGCATATCGTAACACATTAACATCGTCAAGCGCTGCCTCTACCTCATCAAAAATGCAAAATGGCGCCGGTGTTACTTTTAGCATTGCAAACAAAAGTGCAATTGCAGATAGCCCTTTTTCTCCGCCTGATAACAAGTCAATGTTTTGAACATTTTTACCCGGTGGCTGAACCTCGATATCTATACCACACTCTAAAATATCCCTTTCATCCTCTAGCACAAGCTGTGCCTTACCGCCACCAAAGAGATGCACAAAAGTCTCGCCGAAGGCTTGATTAATTTTGACAAACTGCTCTCTAAATCGTGCCGACATATTCATTGTTAACTCATCTATGAGTTTTATAAGCTCGTCCCTTGATTTTTCAATATCATTTATCTCGGTACTCATAAATTCATAACGCTCGGACACCTCTTTATATTCCTCGATTGCACCAACATTAACACTGCCAAGCGCACGAATTTTGCTTTTAATTTCAGCAAGTTCTTTTTGCGACTTTGACGGCTCTGTGCAAGGCATTGAAACCTCTCCTGCTTGCCTGTGGGTTAGCTGATACTCATCATAGAGTTTGTTTATAATATCATCATACTCCTTTTGCATTGACGATTTTCTCTCCTGAAGTCTTGCAAGCTCACCACTGATTTTTTCCCTTTCATCAAGCTTTTGACGCTCAAACTGCCTTTGCTTTACACTTTGTCCCTCAAGCTCTTTTCGCTCCTGCACTAACTTTTCAATTTCTTTTGCTGAGCTTTCACCTGTTTGACGAAGGGTTTGCGCCTGATTTTTATATTCCTCTATCATTGATTGTTGCTGATTATTTTTTTCAACCATTTGCTCGATTTCTGTTAACAACTCGTGATTTCTTCCATCGTGAATTACACGGCGTTTTTCAAGCTCTTTTATATTTTCTCTGCTCGCATCTATGTCCTTTTGTGTTGCTAAAATCTCTAGATTTATGTCTGATGCAAGTGTTACAAGTTCATCACGCTTTTTTGACAAATTTTCTCTGTCACCTGTTATATGCGAGATTTGTTTTTCTACTTTTTCTATGTTATCTGTGAGATTTTTTATTTTTTCATTTTCATTATTTATTTGATTTTCTAGTGCTAAAATTCTAGATTCGGCCGTTTGCTTTTCAGATAAAAGTTCTTCATACGACTGCTTTGCACTTTGAATTTTGCTATTTGCAACAGACAGCAACCCTTGAGCCTTGACTTTTTCTTCCTGAGTTGTGGCTAAATCTGCTTTAGCCCCTGTTAAATCTGCCCTTGCTTTTGACAGCTCTTCTACTGCCAATTTGTATGACTGATTTGACTGCTCTAAATCTTTTGAGCGTTTTTGAACCTCTTCGCCAATTTTTTCAATCTGATTTGCACGGCTTAAAATTCCTGAATTATGCGACCTTGAACCACCCGTCATAGAACCGCCGGCATTCATAACTTGACCATCAAGCGTTACTATTTTAAAACGATTTGAGTATTTTTTTGCAATAACTATAGCACAGTCTATATCCTCAACTACAACAGTTCTACCGAGCTGTGCCTTTATGATGTTATCATATTTGCTATCAACCTTGACAAGCTCGCTTGCTATTCCTACAAATCCATAGCAATCATCAAGGTCTTTTTCGCTAAGTTCTCTGCCCTTTATTGCCGAAATGGGCAAAAATGTTGCTCTGCCTAGCTTGTTTTGCTTTAAATAATTTATAGCTCTTTTAGCGTCCGCTTCACTTTCCACAACAATGTTTTGGACTGCAGCTCCTAATGCTGTTTCAACCGCTACTGCATACTTATCCTTTACAACAATAAGCTGTGACAAAGCACCGTGAACGCCACGAATACTGCCCCTTTTTGACTCTCTAATAACTGCTTTTACGCTACCTAGATAGCCCTCCATATTTTTTTCAAGTTCTTGTAGCATATGGATTTTTGACTGCTTTTGCTTTATTTCAATGCTTAAATTGTCAAGCTCTTCTTTTAGCTCTTGCACTTTTTGCGCTCTTTTTTGCTCTCGCATTGTGTAGCCTGTTATTGCATTTGTCCACTCTTCTATTTTTTGCTCTGCGTCATCAAGTGCTGTTTGCGCGCTACTTTTTTCCTGCTCAAGTTGTTTTGCAAGTTGTTGCGTGCCTGACAACTGCTCGTCAATCACACAGTTTCTAGCGATTATTTCGCCTTTTGTGGACTGAGCAGTAGAAAGGCTTACTCTACTATCTGCAAGGGCGAGCGAAAACTTTGACAAATCCTGTGATAGCCCTTGTATTTTGCCTGCAAACTCTTCATTTTCTTTTGATAGTTTTTCTGTTTTATCATAAATTTGAGCAAGTTCATTTTGCTTTTGTTCTAAAACTTTAAGGCACTCATCAACAGAAGTTTGCGCCTCTTTTATTTGAAAATCAATTCTACTTTGAGTTTGATTTGTTTGTTCCATATCTTTTTTAACACGCTCAATTGCCTGATTGTTAAGCTCTATCGTATTTTTTGACACGGCAATATTTGCGTCAAAATGGGCTACCCGCTCTTCAAAATCTGAAATGTTTCGCCTTATTTCATCTATTTCTACTGTTATGCCTTGTGTTTTTTCGATGATAAGCTCTATGTTTTGGCTTACATCTGCAAGACTTTTTTCACAGTCTGTATACTGTGATGTTGCAAGCGTTATTTTATCCTCTTGCTCACGCAGTGTATTTTTTAATTTTTCAATAGTATAAAGCCAAAGCCCTATTTCTATCTCTTTTTTTCTAGCGGATAAAACTAAAAATTGCGATGCCTTTTCGCTTTGAATTTTAAGCGGACCTACTCTGCTCTCAAGCTCGGACAAAATGTCCTTTAGTCTTATCAAATTCTCTTGTGTTTGCGATAATCTTCGTAGCGCGTCTGAGCGCCTATAACGAAACTGGGAAATACCCGCCGCCTCTTCAAACATATCTCTGCGCTCTTTTGATTTTGCAGAAACCATATCGGCAATTTTGCCCTGACTTACGATGGAATACCCATCTCTTCCAAGCCCTGTATCCATAAACATTTCGTGAATATCCCTAAGCCTTGCCGTTTCACCATTTATTTTATATTCACTCTCGCCCGAGCGATAATAACGGCGTGTTACGGCAATTTCGTCCTCATCTTTTGGTAGCAATCTGTCCGTATTATCCATTCGCAAAGTCACCTGTGCATAACCTTGTGCTTTTCTTTGTGATGTGCCACCAAAAATTACATCCTCCATTTTAGAACCACGAAGACTTTTTGTTGACTGCTCACCAAGAACCCAGCGAACAGCATCAGAAATATTGCTTTTTCCGCTACCATTTGGACCCACAACAGATGTCATTCCGGGTCCGAAGGTCAATATTGTTTTATCAGGAAAGGATTTAAAACCTTGTAACTCAAGTGCTTTTAAAATCATTAATTAACCGTCCTTTTCTGCTCTTGTCTTGTTTTTAAAAAATTGTTATACGCTTATACGCTTTTTATTTTAAAGCTTGTCTAATTTTAAAGCTTATCTACTTTCATTTCGTATTTTAAAAGTGCATTATCTTGTTTTATTTTGCAGTTGTATCCGCACCGGCTTAGGTAATTTATATTGGACTTTTTTTGCCCTATTGTTTTTGATATTTCACTTTGATTTACAAAAATATTATAGTTACCTTTTGGCATTTTAAAAAGCTGTTGCTTTAAGAGATTTTGATAAATTTGGTTCTCACACAGTTCACGAAAAGCTGGGTGGTATGCTCCTGCTACAAAACCACTTTCAACATCTCCACCAGAATGAAGCCCAAGCCTTATTACCTGTATGCTCTCACTCTCAAAAAAGCAAAGTAGTTTTGAGCATAAATCGACTGCTTGCTCCAAGCTTTGTGGTGTGTAATCGCCCGACTTATAAAGCTTTTCTAGCTTTGTGTTTTTTAAAACAACGGTGGGATAAATACGCATTGTGCTAGGCTCTAATTTTGCAAGTTTTTTTGCAGTGTCTAGGCACTTTTGGTCGGTATCACCTAAAAGTCCTGTCATCATTTGAAGCCCTAACTCAAAGCCAAAACTCTTTATAAGCTTTGCAGATTTTACAACATCCAAGTCCGTGTGGCCACGCTCATTGAGTGCTAAAACTTCATTGTCCATACTCTGCGCTCCAAGCTCGATTGTCTGCACCCCATAGCATTTTAAAATTTGCAAAACCTCGTCGTCGATTGCGTCCGGTCTTGTAGAAATTCTAATTCCGGATATGTCGCCATTATCAACAAAGGGCTTTGCAGCTTTTAAAAGGCTTTGCATATAGTCCCTTTCAATCGCCGTAAAGCTTCCTCCAAAAAAAGCAAGCTGTGCATTTTTGCACCCACTATTTTTAGCATTTGTTATTGCGTTTGTTATGTCGCTTTTTGTAACAGAGCTGTTAGAGCCTGATATTATATGCTGATTGCAAAAACTACACTTGTGCGGGCATCCTTTGTGTGCTACAAACAACGCTATGTTTGAGTGCCTCATAGGCCCATAAGCTCCAGCGCCTCTTTTGCCGCTTGTTGCTCTGCAATTTTTTTGCTCTTGCCCTTGCCTTTACCTATTACATTACTATTGAGATGAACCTCTACCTCAAAGCTTTTGTTATGGTCTGGGCCACTCTCGCCCACCAAAACATATTCCAAAAGCTCCTCAGGATTTTTTTGAATAACTTCCTGAAGAGTTGTTTTATAGTCGCTAAAGCTTAATTTTTTCTTACCCATTTTTTTTACAAAAGAAAGCACAAATCTTTTTGCCTCTTCCATTCCACCGTCTAAGTAAATCGAGGCAATTAGCGCCTCAAAGGCATCTGCAAGTATTGATGGCCTTTGTCTGCCACCGGTGTTTAGTTCACCTTTTCCAAGAAAGAGGTGGTCACCCAAATTTATTTGCTGTGCAAATCCATAAAGCGATTTTTCGCAAACGGCGGCAGACCTTAGCTTTGTAAGCTCTCCCTCCGGCATGTTTGGAAAGGTTTTGTAAAAATACTCTGCCGTGATTACTCCTAAAACAGAGTCTCCCAAAAACTCAAGCCGTTCATTGCTACCGTGTTTTGACTCTTTTTCGTTTGCGTATGAAGAATGGGTAAGCGCCTGCAAAAGCAAGTCTTTGTTTTTATAGCTATATTCAATTTTTCTTTCTAATTCCTGCACGGAAATTACCCCAATTCTATTGCGGTTTCTATTATATCAACTAAATCATTAACCTCATTTAGTTTCATAACCTCTTCATCAAGAATCTCTATTTCAAATTCGCTCTCAAGCGCTAGAACAATTTCTGCAACATCCATTTCATCTGCGCCCAACTCTTCGAATGTTAGTTCCTCTGTTATATCGTCCTCATCCATATTAAGATGGTCTGCCATTATAGAAATTACTTTTTCTAAAACCATGATTTTTCCCCCGAAAATAAATTGTTGATTTTTGTTGTTTAAAAAGTTGCCTTTTAAATATCCTAAGGCATTATAATTACTATGTCAATTATAAAAACATATTATCTAAAATTATTTTGGTAAATTTCCGGCAATAGTTGCAATTACACCCTGTTGCGAATAATTTACTGCTTGCCTTATTGCGTTTTTAAAGGCTTTTGCGTTTGATGAACCGTGCGCTTTTATCACCGGTTTTGAGATTCCCATAAGCGGTGCGCCACCAAACTCTGTGTAGTCCATCTTTTTTTTAAAACTGTCAATCCCACCTTTTACAAACAATGCAGACAGCTTTGTAAAAATATTTTTTGTAAATACATTTTTAATGTTTGTTAAAATCAGTTTTGCAACGCCCTCATAGGTTTTTAGCAAAATATTGCCCGTAAAACCATCACAAACAACAACATCAGCATCACCTAGCGGAACTTGCCTTGCCTCAATATTACCAACAAAATTTACCTTGCCCTCACTTTTAATTAGCTGGTAGGCATTTTGTTGAAGCTCGCCGCCCTTTATTTCCTCTGTGCCTATGTTGGCAAGCCCTACTCTTGGGTTGTTTACATTCAAAACCTTGCTCATATAGGTACTGCCCATAAGTGCAAAACTCGACAACATCTCTGGCGTACATTCGGTGTTTGCTCCACAATCAAGCAAGATAAATGCACCCGTATCAGATGGCATAATTGTGGCTAGTGCTGCTCTTCTTACTCCTTTTATTCTTTTAACAAAAAAGGTTGCACCCATTACCAAAGAGCCAGTAGAACCCGCCGAAACAAAGGCGTCACCCTGCCCATTTGCAAGAGCTTTAAGCCCAATTGCCATAGATGAATTTGCCCCACCTTTTACTATATCTGTTGGCGGTGCGTTCATTTCTACAACATCTGGAGCATCTATAATCTCCATTTTGCTAATGTCAATATTATTTTCTTTTGCACATTTTTGTATCTCTTGTGTTTTGCCACAAAGAACAATGTCCACACCCAATTCATTTTGAGCATCGACCGAACCTTTTAAGATTTCAAGCGGTGCATTGTCTCCACCAAAAGCATCAACAATAACTTTCATTTTATACTCTACTCCCTAAAGTTTCAAGCGCCCGATTTGCAAGCGCGCCATACCTTTCTCTCTTATCTCTAATATGCTCATCAAGCGGTGGTAGTATTCCAAAATTTGCTCCCATCGGCTGAAAATTTTCAACATACGGGTCGCTAATATATCCTGCAAGGGCTCCCATCATCGTTGTGTTTGGCAAAACTAGAGACTCTTCACCTTTTAAATATCTTGCTGCATTTATTCCAGCCAAAATGCCAGACGAGGCAGATTCCATATACCCCTCAACACCTGTTATTTGACCTGCAAAAAACAGTCCCTTTTCTCCTTTGAATGAAAAATCAGAATTTAGCAGTTTTGGCGAATTTATAAATGTGTTTCTATGCATTACACCGTACCTTAAAAACTCGGCATTTTCAAGTGCTGGTATCATACTAAAAACTCGTTTTTGCTCTGCGAATTTAAGGTTGGTTTGAAATCCAACCAAATTATACATAGTGCCAAGTAGCGTTTCTTTTCTAAGTTGCAATACGGCATATGGTCTTTGCCCTGTCTTTGGGTCACGAAGACCCACAGGCTTTAGCGGTCCAAAACGCATTGTATCCGCTCCCCTAGACGCCATAACCTCAATAGGCATACAACCCTCATACACGCCTTTTCTTTTATCAAACTCGTGCAAATCGGCGCTTTTGGCGTTTAAAAGCTCATTATAAAAACGCTCATATTCTTCCTTGTTCATTGGGCAATTTATATAGTCGTCGCCATCGCCCCTATCGTATCTTGACTGAAAAAAAGCATTTTCCATATCTATACTATCGGCACTAACTATCGGTGCGGCGGCGTCAAAAAAGTGCAACGAGTTACCACACAAATTTTCTATTTTTTCTGCTAGTGCATCTGAAACTAAAGGACCCGCAGCGATAATTACAGCGTCTGCCTTTGGAATTTCTTTAACCTCTTGCCTATGCACTGTTATAAATGGATTTTCTAAAATCTGTTGCGTAATTAAATTAGAAAACTGCTCTCTATCAACTGAAAGCGCTCCACCTGCTGGCACTTTTGTCTTTTTTGCGGTGTCAACACAAATGGATGAAAATCTGCTCATTTCTTCTTTTAAAAGTCCTGCTGCAGACTCCACACGCATTGCCTTAAAAGAATTTGAACACACAAGCTCTGCAAAATTTTCGCTACTATGTGCGGGAGAGAAGTTATGTGGTTTTTGCTCATAAAGGTCAACATAAACACCTTGATTTGCAAGTGCAAACGCTGCCTCTACCCCTGCAAAGCCCGCTCCAACAACGGTGGCTCTTTTACTCATCTTTTGACTTCTCCTCGCCATCGTCTGCCTTTTTCTTTTTGCTTGGTGCTTTTGCCTCATATCCACAGCCTTCATTTAGGCACACAAGGCTACTTTTCCTTTTAAACAAGTTTTTGTTGCACTCGGGGCAAAGTTCCTTTGTTGGTTGGTCCCAAGTTATAAAATCGCAATTTGGATAATTATCGCAACCAAAAAACACATAGCCTTTTTTTGATTTTCTTTGAATTACATTGCCACCACATTTTGGACAAAGTGCGCCCGTTTCCATAATTAGTGGTTTTGTGTTTTTACAATCCGGATAGCCAGGGCAAGCAAGGAATTTTCCAAAACGACCTGTTTTGATAACCATCAGTTTTCCGCATTTTTCACACGGGATATCTGTTTTATCCTCTTCAAGCTCGATTTTTACACCTTGCATTTCTTCTTTTGCTTTTTTAAGAGTTTCCTCAAGCTCGTCATAAAACTCGTGCAAAACTCCAATATATTCAACCTTGCCCTCACTAACTTCGTCTAAAAAACTTTCCATTTGGGCAGTGAATTTTGTGCTTACAAATTTTGGAAACTGAGATTTTAAAAGATTCGTTGTCGCCTCACCAAGCTCGGTAGGCTTTAGCGTTTTTGCCTCACGCACAACATATTCACGGCTAATTATCGTCGAAATTATTGACGCATAGGTACTTGGACGACCTACTCCATTCTCTTCAAGCTCTTTAACAAGCGATGCTTCTGTAAAGCGTGCCGGTGGCTGAGTAAAGTGCTGATTTCCTACAATTTCTTTTAGCTTTAACGCGTCATTATTTGCAAGCTCTGGTAGGATTATACCCTTTTCGCTATCTTCTGTATCAACATCATAAAGTGTTGTAAACCCGTCAAACTTAATTGTGTATCCGCTTGTTGAAAATGTGCAAAACTTTGTTGCTGTATCGAATTCATCTTTTTCATCAACCGCTTTTATCTCAACCCTAACTGTATTTTGAATACAAGCAGCCATAAGGCTTGCTAAAAATCGTTGCCAAATTAGGTTATAGAGTTTGAACTGATCTGGTGTTAGGCTCTCCTTTGCCTGTGCAGGAGTTAGAGAAATCATTGTTGGACGAATTGCCTCGTGGGCGTCCTGTGCCTTGTTTTTTGTTTTAAAATATCTTTCCTTATCTGGCAAATACTGCTCACCATAGGTTTGTGTTATAAAATCTTTAGCTTGATCCCTTGCCTCTTGAGAAACTCTAAGCGAGTCTGTTCTCATATAAGTTATAAGACCCACTGTTCCCATTCCCTTTATTTCTACACCCTCATAAAGCTCCTGGGCAACCTTCATTGTTCGCCTTGTTTGAAATCCTAAGCGACGAGAAGCGTCCTGTTGGAGTGTTGATGTTATAAACGGTGGTGCAGGTTGCTTTTTTCTTGTGCCTTTTTTAACTGATGCTACTGCATATTTTGATGTGTCAAGCCTTTTTAGATAATCATCTGCTTGCTCTTTATTTGTTATTTTTATTTTTCCTGTTTCATCACCTGTAAACGCAGATTTAAAAACCTTGCGTGATGATGGTGCAGTAAACTTTGCATCAAGTGACCAATACTCTTCTGGCACAAAGGCTCTAATTTCGTCCTCACGGTCAACAATTAGGCGAACTGCAACACTTTGCACACGACCTGCTGAAAGCCCTCTGCGAATTTTTTGCGATACAAACGGGCTAAGCCTGTAACCCACTAGCCTATCAAGTATACGGCGTGTTTGCTGAGCGTTTACAAGGTCCATATCTATTTTGTGCGGATTTTCTATTCCCGATGTTATTCCTGTTTTTGTAATTTCATTAAATGTTACCCTGCACGCTTTATCCATATCAAGGTCAAGCAGTGTTGCAAGGTGCCAAGAAATAGCCTCTCCCTCACGGTCGGGGTCGGTTGCAAGCAAAACTTCATCACTTTCTTGCACTGCCTTTTTAAGCTCTTTTACAAGCTTTTCTTTGCCCTTTATTACCGCATATTTTGGCTCAAAATCATTTTTGACATCCACATTGAGCTTTGCCGCCGGCAAATCTCTAATATGCCCCATTGATGCTAAAACTTCATAGTCACTTCCAAGATGCTCTTTAATTGTTTTTATTTTGGTCGGAGACTCAACTATAATTAGTTTTGACATAGATTTGTTTCCCATCCTCTATTTTATTATATATTTTCTGCCCTGAACTAGCGATATGTATCCTAAAATTTCAAGCTCTGTAAGAGCGCTTAAAATTGCATTTATCTCGATATTTGTTTGCTGTGCTATATCATTTATATGTAGCGGTTCATCACCAAATTGTGCATAAATGCTACAAGCTGTTTTACTAAGGCTATCTACCAACGCTTTTTTAGCAACGGGCTTTTGCTGTGCCATCGCTTGCGATTTTAACCCTTGATTTTGAGCGTTCGTTTGCCTTTTTTGTTGCGAGCTAAATATTGGGACTTGCGCTTTTGATAAATCAAGTATATCAGGATAAATGTATGAATATTCCTCTAAAACATCTTTTGCACAAAAAATGGGTCTTGCACCATCTTGAATAAGCTTGTTTGCACCATTATAGCACGAGCTTACCATATCACCCGGAACTGCAAAAACATCACGACCTTGTGATATTGCAAGTGATGCTGTTATAAGCGAGCCACTTCTTTCCCCCGCCTCAATAACTACAGTGCCAACACTCATTCCCGATATTATTCTATTACGAATTGGAAAAGTTGTTCTATCCGCACCCTTAGTTGGCGGAAATTCTGATACTACTGCTCCTGTTCTTGCAATCCTTTGCCTTAGCGGCCTATTCTCTAAAAGGTATGGAGATAGAAGTCCACAGCCTAAAACTGCAACAGTTTTGCCCTGTGCATAAAGCGCACCTGTATGTGCTGCCGTATCAATTCCTAGTGCTCCACCGCTAACCACCGTTGCACCAGCATTTGCAAGTGACGCTGAGAGATTTTTTGTAACCTCTAGGCTACCTTGCGTTGCTTTTCTTGTTCCTACAACTGAGATACAAACAGTGTCCCTAATCCTTGACAAATCACCCCAAGTGTATAAAACCGTTGGCATATCATTTAGGTCTTTTAGCCCTTTTGGAAAATCATCGTGGTGCGGTGTTATAATTTTTATTCTATATTTCAAGCACTGCTCCATTATTTCAAAAGCGCCGTCAAGCGAGCTATCCGCGAGCCTTTGAATTTGATTAGATGTTAAAACTCCGCTAAGCCGCCACTCTGTTTCCCCTGCTTCATACAGGTTTTTGGGAGTCTTGAAGTATGCGAGTATATCATCAACACGGGCTTTTACACCAAGCGTATTTTGTAGCCATATCCAAAATTCTTCATTTGCCATTTTATTTCATCATTTCCCATATTATTATAGATGCTGCCGCTGCAGCGTTTAGCGACTCTGCTTTGCCTTGCATTTTTATTGTAACACGGCTATTGCAAGCGTCCATTGTGCTTTGTGTTACTCCTTGTGCTTCATTACCAACAACAAAAACTACTCCACCGCACATATCAACATCTAAAATGTTCTGCGCGTCATCACACGGTGTGCTTGCATAAGTTTTTATCCCAACATTTTTACAATGGTTTAAAAAATCCTGCACATCATTTGCAAAAATCACGGGTATGCGAAGTAACGAGCCCATTGCACAACGCATAACTTTTGGGCTGTAAATATCACAACCGCCACACACAATAACTCCAGAAATACCCATAGCTTCTGCTGTTCTGCACACTGCTCCAAAGTTTGTGGGGTCTGATATTTGCTCTAGTAGTATATATTTACCACTTGTGTCTATTTTATAACTGTCATTTTGTTTGTCAAGTATTTTACACAAACAAAAAATTCCTTGAGCGTTTTTTGTGTCCGAAATTTTTTGGCAAACATCCTTTGAAATTTCATAGCTTTGATTTGCTTTTTGAATTAAAGGCGCTATCTCTCCAGCATACCTACTTAACATATCAGGAGTTGCGTAAACCTCGCACAGCTCGTACTCACTATTTAAAGCGTCAAGACAAAGCCTTAGCCCCTCAAGTACAAACTCGCCACTTTCACGGCGATAGCTTGATGATGACATAAGCTTTGATAATTTTTTTACCTTAGGATTTTGGGTGCTTGTTATTTGTTCCATATTATTTGCACGCCCCTTGCATTATAATTTTATCCATTAGGAGCTTTGATGTAATATTTTTACTATACAATTATATTAAAGTTTAAATATTTATTTGTAAAAAATCAATGAAGTTTTTTAAAAAACTTTAAAAAATTGTTCTATATCCTTATATTTTTGCTTTATTTCTCTACAAAATAAAGGAACAAGGCAAAAATTAAAAACGGTTGTAATTTTTTTGTTCAATATAAAAGCAAAATCACGCCCGAAAAAACTCGAGCGTGGTAATTTTTTATTATTTAAGAGCTGCTTTTGCTTGCTCTGTAAGTGCTGTAAATGCAGCTGGGTCTGATATTGCAATTTCAGAAAGCATTTTGCGATTAAGGTTAATATCAGCTTTTTTAAGTCCGTTGATAAATGTTGAATAGTTCATACCATTTAGCTGGCAAGCTGCTGAAATTCTTGTAATCCAAAGGCGACGAAAATCACGCTTTTTTTGTTTTCTTCCAACATATGCATATTGACCAGATTTCATAACTGCCTGTTTTGCAGTTTTAAAAAGCTTACTCTTAGAGCCATAGTAGCCTTTTGCAAGCTTTAGTGTTTTATTTCTTCTCTTGCGAGTCGTTGTCCCACCTTTAATGCGAGCCATTTTAATTACCTCCGTTAATGTTTATATCCTTATTGCTTGGCGCTTATTTATAAGGAATAAGACGCTTAATTTGCTTTTCATTTGTTTTATCTGCAACAGTAGTCTGACGCAAATTTCTTTTACGCTTAGTACTCTTTTTTGTTAAAATATGAGATTTATTAGCGTGTGCCCTAATCGGTTTTCCATTTTTAGAAAGCTTAAAGCGTTTTTTTGCACCACTATGTGTCTTAATCTTAGGCATTTAAAAGTATCCTCCTTAAATTTACTTTACATTTGCAGTTTTTGCCGCAATGAACATCTGCATAGAGCGACCTTCAAGTTTGGCTGGCTTTTCAACAACGCCAAATTCCTCACAAGCTTCGGCGAAATTACTCATTGTAACAAGCCCGTTTTGTGGATGTGCCATTTCTCTACCCCTAAAGCGAATAGAAACTTTAACCTTGTTGCCAGCTTTTAAAAACTTTTTGGCATGGTTCACTTTAGTATCAAAGTCATGCTTGTCAATATTGAGAGAAAGGCGAATTTCCTTGACATCAACAACATGCTGATTCTTTTTGGCTTCCTTTTCACGCTTGGACTGCTCAAAACGATACTTACCGTAGTCCATAATTTTACAGACCGGTGGTACTGCTTGTGGGGCAATTTTTACTAAATCTAGGTTGCGTTGCTCGGCAATTTTTAAAGCATCCTTTGATGACATAATCCCAAGTTGCTCACCATCGTCAGTGATTACCCTTATCTCCTTGTCGCGAATTTCCTCATTGATTTGCATTTCCTTGTTGCTAATGTTCAAGCACCTCCAAAATTATTTAAAAAAATCAAAACACGGACAGAAAAATTCCGCCCGTGTACAATACAAAACAATCACAAAAGTAGCTTTTGTTTAAAGTATTGACCTTTAAAGAACAACAGTCATTAAAGGTGAGAACGGAAATCTGTTCTGCTTTGTTGTGAGAGAAGTGTAACATTAAACTCATCATTTGTCAACACTTTACACTAAAATTTTCGCACTAATATTTGCGTTTTTTATTTTTTAATCTATATACTATTCTATATTATTATAAATTTATTGTGACAAAAACTATTTTACGCCCAAATATTCTTCAAGGCACTTGCCACTATTTTTTATTTTTACAGCGTCATCTACCCCCACATATCTCCAGTGCCAAGGCTCATACATAACATTTGTTATTTGTGTTTTGTCCTTTGGGTATCTCAAAATAAAGCCATAGTTATGAGCATTTTTTTCAAGCCACGCATATTCTTTGCTATCTTTAAAAACATCTCTTGTGTTAATTATATCCATTGCAAGCCCCATATTATGCTCGCTTGTTCCTGGTGGCAACGAGGTGTTTGATGCTTTATACTTTGCCTTGTCTGCCGAATATCCTTCGTCCTCATACATTTTAACATAGCGATTAAAAATGCTCTCTTGCAAGGCAACGCTACGATATCCCGAGCAAGGAGTTAGATATATTCCGTCCTTCACTGCTGCGTCATACATTTTTTGATACTCCGGTGCAACCCTATAGTCAAGCGTTTCATTAAGTGCTTTTTGCGTTCTTCTAGGGTCATTTTCAGACAGCTTGATTTTTGCCGTTTTTGGAACATATCCAGCAGGCAATTTATAATTTCTATTTAGCAAAGTCAAGTTCCATTTGCTCTTGTTAATTGTAATTTCAACTGCTTCTACAAATTCGCTTTTTGTGTTTTGATTATTTTTTGTTACTGTCTGCGGTTCTTTTTTTTGAGTTGTTTGAGTTGTTTTGCTAGGCTTCTTTTCTTTAGAATCTTCTGTTTTTTCTAGCAAAATTACACTAACCACCGAAACGGCTACAACCAAAACAATTAAAGTCATCCACAGATTTTTTTTGCTTTTCAATTCTACACTCCCATTTTTTAAACATCAAAATTCATTTATACTCTAATTAAACAGCACCTTCATTCAGAATGATTATATATCTTGTTTTTTATAGTGTCAATAAAATTTACTTTTCTTGCAAACAAATCCGTATAAGCAAAAAAATTGCTGGCAATACTAACAGCGGAGGTGTTTTGACTTGATTAAAAAAAATAATAGCTTTTACAAAAAAAAGAGCCTGTTTGCATCTAAAGGTTTTTACATTGCACTTTCTCTTTGCGTGGTTGCCGCAGGTGTTACTGTTTTTACCATTGTCGGTTCGCCCGAAAAAGTTCCAGATGAAGAGGGCACATCAATTGTTAAAACTACAGAAAATAATGAAAAACAAGCACGAGCCAAGGCAACTGGTGTTGCAGATGACAGGCAAAATACAACACAACCGCCTGAAACTACAACCGTTCCCGAAGAGCCAAAAACCACAACCGCCGACCCATATGCTCAAAATGTTCCGTATAAGACGCAATATGTTTTACCACTGTCTACTGCTATTTCAAAAGATTTTAGCAACGGTGAGCTAGTTTTTTCTAAAACTACAAACGACTGGCGAGTTCATCAAGGAATTGACTTTAGTGGTGCTTTGGGTAGCAATGTCAAGGCAATTAGCAGTGGTGCTGTGACAAATGTTTTTGACGACACCCTTTGGGGCAAGGTAGTTGAAATCAACCACGGAAACGGGCTTGTCGCTAGGTATTGTGGGCTTGCAAGCGTTGGTGTTAAGACTGGCGACAGTGTTGAGAGTGGTGCCGTTATTGGCAAGCTTGGTGAAGTTCCAATTGAAAAAGCGGAGGTTGCACACTTGCATTTTGAAACAAAGCTAAACGGAAAATATGTAGACTCACTTGCAGTTATGAACAAAACCGGAGAGAGTGCACAAAAAGCTATGGCTGAATAAAAAGTAGTTTTGGGCAGAAGTTTTTCTGCCCATTT
>JAAYPE010000083.1 GCA_012519975.1 Clostridiales bacterium | reverse complement strand
GTGCGGAAATAGACTATGAGACATCTTTGAATAATACAGGGGGATTCTAAAAATGTAGTACAATAGTTAAGACGAACAGGCAGCTGTTTTACCTGCTGTCTGTTCGTCTTTTATATCATTCTTTTTTCCTTATTCAGTTTACCCTGACCCTCGGTTCACAAGTTGTCTTTATGACTACTCGAATTTATGTGAGGTTTGTTTTTTATGTTATGCATTTGCAATCATTTTTCCTGCAACTTTTTCCATTGATTTCCTAACTTTTGCTAAAGTTTTATCCTTAGTTTTTATATTTTTTTCTTCTTTTTCTGCAAAATCATCAAAGAACTTTTCAAACTTTTCTTTAACAATTGAAGATGCTATATCATTTTGCCACCCTGTCTTATCAGAAATTGAAGAGCAATACATAATGTGATATCCATAGGTAGACTTTACGATGCCGGTATCGCCAACTTTTCTTGCGTCTTCATAGCACCAGTCGATAAAAGGTTTAACATAGTTAGAATCCTTTGTAATGTCGCTTATAAGTCCGCCTTCCTGTGCTGAACCACTGTCGTCACTTTTCTTTTTTGCAAGCTCTGCAAAGCTTTTTTCAGTTGCGTCCGCTGACTTCCACTTTTCGAGCAATGCCTCAGCTTCTTTTAACTTTTTAGCTTCTAGTTCAGGTGTTACCTCAGCTTGTTGACCTTCTTCGCTGTTATCGTTAAAAGCTATAAGAATATGTCGAACATCAACCGGTTGAAGTGTATCATCACGATAAGGAGTTTTTATAACATATACAACAGAGCAAGAAACAGAGCCGTCTTGATTTTCTTCGGTGAAAAGCTTTTTATCTCCGTTGGCACGCTCGTTATTGTATACCCATTGTGCAGCATCTTTTGAGATGTTTTCCTCTAAATCGGCTATTTTAACATTTTTCATAAGAGTTGCATCGTCTTCTTTATAACTCTCTTTAGACGTTTCGTTTGCATAGGTATAAGCACTTGAAATAAATGTTTCTTCGTTTGAAACTGCATCAAACATTTTTTGTGCGTTTTCTTTAACTTTATTTGACTCTGCCTTTGTTTTTGCTTCAAGCTCTTCTTTTGAGGTTTCTTTTTCGTCCTCTTCACTTGCTATTTGAGAGTTTGAAGATAAATTAAATATTCGCAAGTCGCATACATTATAATCATTTATGTTTTTTTCATAATGCTTGAGAATAACATCGTCTGTAATTTTTTTTTCTAAATCATCTTGATTTTTATCTAAAAACTTTTGAGCCAAAAATTGAGTCTCAAATAAATCTCTTAGCAGCTTTTCATTCATTCCTTTGCCGAAGTTCTGCCTTAAATAAGCATCAAGAGAGTAGTCGTTTTCAGTAGCAACGCCACGAATTTCTTCTATATAATCGTTGATTTCTTTTTTGTCATCTGCTTCAATTTTAAATCCAGCTTTTTTAGATTCCGTAGCAAGAGAGCGGTTGACATAGCAAGACTCTAGCGCTGAGTTTTCAAAAAAGTCCGCCCAAGTAGGCTCTTTGCCATATTTTTTTTCGTCGAGCTTATCAATGGTATATTTTTGATTTTCCGGAGTTTTGTTTGCATCATATCCAGTCATCATAAGGCCTGCACCCGCACCATAGTATTGACCGTATTGGGCCTCATACTGTGCCGAAGTGTTGTGGTGCATAGTCATAAAATATCTGTAATAGTATTCGTACTCTGCTACAGAAATCTTAGTGCCGTTTGATGTTATAAGAGCCGTTTGCATTCTTTTTGGAACACCAAAAAAATTAAGAAAAAATGTAGTAATAAGAACAATTGCTACAACTGATATAGAAATCCCAACTGCATTTTTCTTGAATTTTTTATTGCTAGAAATATTTTTCTTTTCTTTCTTTTCTGCGGCTTTAGCCAAGCGTTCTTTTCGCTCTTGGCGATAAATCTCTGAGCTATTTTTATTTGATTCGTTTGACATCCAAAGTTCATCCTTCCTGAATAAAAAAAGTGACTTATATTTTATCTCATTTATAAGAATTATACAAGTCATAGCGTTAAATGTTTACAAAAATATAATAAACCCCCACTAAATAGGGGGATAGAAAATATATTATAGTATGTTTTCAATGGTTGCTTTTTGGCTAGTTATAATACGGTTTGAAATTACGATACTTTCCTCGCAAACTTTTTCAAATTCATCAAAATCTTCACTTTTAGCAAAAAAATCCAGCATTTTAATATTTTTATCAATTTCATTAATATCTGTGTGCAAAAGTAAAGCATATAGCACTCGAGAAGATTTTTTCCACTCATCTTCAATGACTTTGGCACAATTTATTGTATTTTCTTTATCCTGTGTTTTTGCCACATAAGTAGCTTTGCCAAGAGCGTCATTTATATTATTTAGCTTGCTAAGACATATGGCGTATCCTGTAAGACAAATGGCAACAGAGGCAAGTAAAAAAATAATAGCAGTTATAAGTCGTTTCATAAATCTTTCTCCTTTTCAACTATATTTATCTCGCCATTGGAATTAGCAGTCATTAAAAGAACATCTTTTAAATCGACTTTATTTTTCTTTAGGATTTTATTTAACTTTTTCATATCCATTTTGCAATCTTGGAATTGGTCTGTTAATACTTTTCCGTCATCTATAACAGTGATATGAATACCATTGCTTTGCAAATTAGCGTTTACCATTTCTGCAGTTGCTGTTTGTTTTTCGGGCTTTAGCATAACGCTAATTTGTCCATCAGTTTCAACAACTGCATATAAAACATCATTGATGTTAAAAATATTTTTTTTACGTAGCGCCTCTAAAATATCTTCAACAGAGAGCCTAAGCCTTTTAATTTGTTTTTGGTCAAGCACGCCGTTGCGGATTATTATTAGAGAATTTCCTTGCATAAGATTTCTGAACTTTTGGCTCTTTATACTTATTGCAGATGTTATTATCTCTAGCGATACCAAAACAAGAAAAGGGACAATAGAGTTAATTAGTGGGATATCAGTATCTTGCATAGGAATTGCTGCAATTTCAGAGATTAAAATAGTTATTACAAGTTCAGATGGTTGAAGCTCTCCTATTTGTCTTTTTCCCATTATTCTTACACAAGTTATAACGGCGATGTAAAGAATTACAGTTCTTATAAGCGGTATAGGCACATAACAAACCTCCATTTTCTATTTATTGGTATTGTTTGCCCGTTACACAAAAATATGCGTATAAAATGCAAGTTTTTTGGGAAAAACAAAAACAAAAATGGAGGCGTATTAAGTGTTAAAGTTTTTTAGAGAATCTATGGAAAAGTCGTATGCCCCTTTGCACAAACCTTCGATTTCAGCACAAGCGTCAAAAATCAGAATGTCATTGTCTGAAAATACTTTTTATATAAGAACTCGTTGTGGAAATAGTGTTGATATTTCGATGAGAAATGTTGATGTTTCAGGAATAGATGGCTTTTTTTTATATTGTGATGGAATGTGTAATGGAATAACTGTCAATAATAATGTAATTGAACCAATATTAAAAGCGGAAAATCTTCCACAAGACCCCAAAGGTAAGTATGATGCGATAAGGGATAGAATTGTAGGAGAGGTTGATGTTAAAGAGCTAATAGACTTGGAAGAGGCAATGCAGCTTTCTATGTCTGGATTTGCAATATTTTTCCTTGATGGTGTAGATAGGGCGCTGGCTTTTAGTGTGCAAGGCTTTGAAACACGCTCTGTTGGCGACCCGATTACTGATGTTCAAGCAAGAGGTTCACGAGAGGGATTTGTAGAACATTATAAAATTAATATGACACTTATAAGGCGCAGACTTATGACCCCCGATTTAAGGTTTGAAATTCAAGAGCTTGGTGTAACATCAAGAACAAAAATTTGCATTTGTTATTTGGCGGATAGGGTGGATTGCGAAGTTTTGTGTCAAGTAAAAGCAAGGCTTGTTAGTGCAGAATATGATGTAGTGTTGTCATCAGGAAACATTCAGCCTTTGTTAGATGCGGATAAACCGGCAATTTTTTCTGCGGTAGGAGTAACGGAAAGACCAGATGTTTTTTGTGCAAAACTAGCAGAGGGAAAAATAGGTTTTATAGTAGATGGAACTCCATACGCACTTTATGTTCCACATGTGTTTACAGAGGAGTTTCAATCGCTTGATGATTATGCAACAAGACCATATTATGCAACTTTTATAAGAATTTTAAAGTGGCTGTCTTTTTTGTTTAGCTTTCTTTTTCCGGGGTTTTATGTGTCAATGGGGGTGTTTCATCAAGAACTTTTTCCGGAGGATATGTTGTTTCAAATACTAAGCGCAGAGATGCAAACACCATTTCCGATAATGGTTGAGGCGTTAATAATACATTTTATATTTGAAATAATGCGTGAGGCAGGACTTAGAATGCCAAAAGCTATTGGGCCTGCGGTTAGCATAGTTGGGGCACTTGTAATTGGTGATGCTGCTGTAACTGCCGGTCTTATGGCAACTCCAATGCTAATTGTTGTTGCACTTACTGCGATAAGCTCGTTTGTTGTTCCGTCAATTTATGAGCCAGTAGCGATACTGAGGTTTTTGTTTATTATAGTAGGTGGAATACTTGGGTTTTATGGAATAGTAATAGCTTTAGGATTGCTTGTTACAAATATGAGCTCAATCAATCCTTATGGAGTACCATATACTGCACCACTTCTCCCGGCAACTCCAGCAGCGGCAAGAGATACAATACTACGAGTAGGATGGAAGCATCTTAGCAAAAGAAGACTTGAAACAACAAAGCTAAATAGTTGAATATTTTGTAAAAGTTAGGATTTGAATTTTATGATGGCAAATATAGAAAAAATAAGCACGCAACAATTTTTTATTTTACTGTTTTTAAGCAGAGTGTTTATTACCTTAACAGATATCCCTCCTTTAATGGGGGGGATGGAGGTAACAGATTATTTGGTTAGCGTTCCTATTTATGGCTTATTCCTTTTTATAAGTGCAATACCAACTTTTTTTATGGCAAAGTCAAACACAAATTCTAATATACTTGACCGGTGTTCCTGCATATCTCCTGTGTTTGGTAAAATTAGCGCTTTTATGTATGTTGCTATTTTTTTGTATGGAATAGTTTTAACAATGGCAAGGTTTGATATGTTTGCAACATCTATTATATTTCCAAAAACAAACTTTAAAGGTTTTTTAATCGTGATAATTCTTGCGTGTATGCTGGCTGCAGTATTAGGAATTGAGTCAATAGCTCGTGGTAGTGTGTTTGTGTTTGTTGCGTTTTTAGGAACTTTTATTGCGGTTATATTTACAGTTACAAAAAAGATAGACTTTTTAAACTTTTCACCAATTTTTTATAACGGTTCAGGAACTACGATAAAATCAGCATTTGTTTCAGTTCCACGAACTATTGAAATAGCGGTAGTGTTGATGTCAATGCAACATTTAAAAGGAAACACAAGAAAAGGTATGGCATATTGGATTATTGGTTTAAACGTTTTTCAAGCTGTTTTGTTGTTTTATATGATTGGTGTAACAGGAGATTATTTAAAATCTCAGCTATTTCCAGCGTACACACTTGCGGTAGTAGCAGAATTTGGCTTTTTACAAAATGTAGATGTTATTTTAACTAGCACATGGATTTTATGTGTGTTTTTAAAGATAAGCATTTTTCTTTATATGATAAAAGATTGTATGAAGGTGCTTATATCAAAAAAATATAGTAATTTATATATTTTTATATCAACAATAATAGTTTCAGTCATAACTTTTTGCCTAAACCCAGAGGCATATAGCATAAATCATCTAATAAAACCAATTGTTCCGTTTATTTTATACTCAATATGTGCAATTATAATCCCTTGCATTGTTTTAATATATGAAAAAGTTAAGGGAGTAAAAATCTATGAAAGCTAAAATAACAATGATAGTATTAATTTTAATTTCAATGTGCTTTTTATTTACGGGCTGCCTTACAAGCTCGCTAGGTGTGGACGAAACAATAGTGATGCAAGCAATAGGAATTGACTTGGATTTTGAAAAAGCTGAATATAAAGTGACTATCGAATGTTTTGACTTGTCAAAAGCCTCAGGAGGCGGAAAAGACGGAGTAGAGGAAAAACCACAGTATATTACAACCTATGGAAAGTCGATAGAGCAGGCGATAATGAACACAACAAAAATTACAGGAGTAAACCCGATATACTCACAAAATAGGGTAATTGTTTTTGGCGATAGTATATTAAAAAATGGGCTAGAAGCAGGTTTTGATGTTTTTATAAGAGATTACAGAACCCGTTCGTCGACACCTGTTGTTGCAGCAAAAGGTTTTACAGCATCGGATGTAGTCAAAGCAAAAAGCGAAGGATTATCAGCATTTCCTGCAAGCACATTGCAAGCAATTGTAAAATCTGGAAAAATAAACTCTCTAACAAAAGAAGTGACGGTAATGGAGCTTGTAAAAATGTGCGAAGAAAAAACAACGGCTGCATATATTCCTGCGATAACTTTAGTAAAAGAGGGCGATGATTATAAGGCGAAAAGTGATGGTATCGCAATTTTAAAAGACAGAAAATTGTGTGGGTATTTAGATTCTAATGAAACTCGTGCAATGCTGAGCGTGATTAATGAAATAGAGTCAGGAACAGTTACTTTAGAAAAATCTGCCGTTGGAATTTCCACCTTAGAGATATCGGAGTCAAAAACAAGGGTGAAAATGGAAATCACTCCAGATGGGAACTTAAAATATATTATAAATATATCTAGTTCTCTTGATTTAATGGAAACAGAGTTTCGCAAAGATTGTGAGCTTACAGAGAAAGAAATTAAAATGCTTAAAAAAGATGTAGAAAAATATATAAAACATCAGGTAGATGGAACACTTAATAAGTGCCTTGTTGAGTACAGGTGCGACCCGTTTAGATTTGGTCAAAGACTTTGGCAAGAAAATCCAAAAGAATATAGAAAAGTAAGTGGTGACTGGGAGGATGTTTTGCCAAATATTCAAACGGATGTAAATGTGGATGTAAAAATAAGAAGAATTGGAAGACACGGTGTAAAATAAAAAATATGAAAAAATCGTTTCAGTGTTTATACAAAAACACATATAATATGGTGGATAATAGGCTATAATCACGATTTTTTGCAAGAAGATGAAATTTATCTTGCAAAATTTAGACTTTTATATTAATATGTAACTTGAGTTTTAAATTACAGCTTTTGGAGGTAATCTTAATGTATAAAGATTTATCTTTTGATGAACTTACACAATTAGAAAACGAAATTAAAAAACAATATGAGGATTTTAAATCCCAAAACTTAAAATTAGATATGTCCAGAGG
>JAAYPE010000082.1 GCA_012519975.1 Clostridiales bacterium | reverse complement strand
TTTCCCTATTCTCCTATTTACATCTAAATCAAAAGCTTTGTGTATGTCTGTAATACTTCTTACATTTACAATATCCCCTACTAGGTTTTCAAAATACTTAACTACATTAGGATGCTTTTTATAAAAAATTACAGAATTTTCAAAGTCCACTCTGCCACTTCGGCTACTACCGTAAACACGAAGTCCCTTCTCAAGTATCATCCTTGTGTTTATCGCTACGAAGTTTTCACTAACGCCTGTGAGCGCCACCGTGCCCTCTGGGTTGATATGGTCAATTATTTGATTAATTGCACTTTGTGCGCCTGTACCACCAACACATTCAAATGCGTGGTCTATGCTTAAATCACTTGGAATGTCTGAAACATCGTATGTTTCCTGTGCAAATGTAAAATAAGATAGCTTGTCTGGATTTGTGCCAAAAACATATATTTGCGAGTCAGGATAAGCATACCTTAACAATACAGCCATTATAAATCCAAGATTGCCATCGCCCCACACGCCTATTTTTTTTCTTCTTTTATGGGCTATTTCATCAAACCTTGTGAGTATGTGCATACTAACACTTACAAGCTCTGTAAAAGCTGCAACGCAAGGATTTATATCGTCTTGTATTTTTACTAGTCTATCGTGTGGCATAAGCACATAGTCCTGCAAAAATCCATTGTGACCGCTTGACCTAAAATAGCTTGACGGTCTATAGTTTTCGGCAATAATGTCATCATTTTTTGTTGGTGTATTTGGTATAGCAATTACTCTATCTCCCGGGTTAAACTCACCCTTTGGGTCAAAAACTACCTGCGCCACACACTCGTGAATAAGTGCCATCGGTAGCTTGCTTTTTAGTGCTGCTTGCGAGCGTGTACCCTGATAATAGCGTTGGTCTGCCTTGCAAATTGCAAGATAAATTGGGCGCACCAAAACATCGCCCGACGAAATGTCAAGCTCGTTATAAGTTACTTCTATCATCCTTGGTGCTGTAAGCTGATATACCGCGCTAATCATTGGTAATTGCTCCTTCAATCATCGTCTGTGCAACTCTTAAATCAAAGGGATATGTTATTTTCATATTAAATACTTCACCCTGTACTAAATGCACTGGCTCACCCTTAATTGAAAATATTTTACACGCATCTGTTAACTTATCTTTTTCATCTTGTGTCAAACTCTCATACAGATTTTTTAATTTATTTGCTTTAAAAGACTGAGGGGTTTGCCCTTGAAAAAGCTCTGCTCTATTTGGGATACTGCTAATTGTTTCCCCATCTTTGCTTTCTACGATTGTGTCTGTTGCTGGAATCACAGTATCGCAAGCGCCATATTTTTTCGCCGCTTCTATATTTTCTTCTATAATTCTATGTGTTACAAATGGGCGAACTGCATCGTGTGTAACTATTATTGTTTCATCATCAATTCCGTGGTTTTGCTCTATATAATTAAGGGCATTATAGAGCGTGTCATTTCTCGTGTTTCCACCCTCTAAGACTACTATTTTCTCATCTTTTATAGATTTTTTAATAATATTTTCAGTATGTGAAACCCACTGTTTTGGGCAAAGGACTATAACTTTTTCAAACTTAGAGTTTACATAAAATTTTTCTACTGTGTGAATAATTATCGGGCTTTTACCAAGCTTTAAAAACTGTTTTGGTGTGTCAGAATTACCCATTCTGCTACCCATTCCACCCGCTAAAACAACTGCAAAAACCATAAAATATTACCTCCTTATTTATTTATCATTTCTGTATATTTATCACAAACTTCGTCTACATCTCCACTTTCAATAATTTGACCCTTTTGCAATATTATCGCTTTGTTACAAATTTTGCGAACTTGTGATGTATTATGTGAAACAAAAAGGACTGTGATACCCGTATCTATCATTCCACGAAGCTTTGCTTCACTCTTTTTTCTAAACTTTGCATCCCCAACGGATAAAACCTCATCAAGAATTAAAACCTCGGGCGAAACTGCTGTTGCAATTGCAAATCCAAGCCTTGCTTTCATTCCTGATGAATAATTTTTAAGCGGAACATCTATAAACTCTTCCAACTCAGAAAACTCTACAATTTCATCATACTTTGATTGAATAAATTTTCTAGAATATCCCATTGTTGCGCCATAAAGAAAAATATTTTCTGCCCCTGTATAGTTTGGGTCAAAACCTGCTCCAAGTTCAATCATCGGAGCTATGACTCCCTTTACATTTACTTTACCCTGCGTTGGTTTCATAACCCCTGCAATAACTTTAAGCAATGTACTTTTACCAGCACCATTAAGCCCCATAACTCCGAGTCTGTCCCCTTTTTCAACCGTAAAGTTGATATCCTTCAAAGCCCAAAACTCGTTATAACGAAGCTTACCTGTTGCCATTTTTATCATATATTCTTTTAAATTATCTATCTTTTCGTTGTTGAGATTAAACATCATACTAACATTCTCAACTTGAATTACAGGTTCTGCCAAGAAAAAACCTCCAAACAATTATAAATGCAAAATAAACTTGTCCTGCTTTTTGTAAAAGGCAAAAACGCCAATAATTAGGAAAAATATACTAACTCCCAGCGAATAATAAAACCAATTCCAGTTCCACATTTGCCCATAAAGCACACAGCTACGAAACATTGATACTATAGAGTAAAGTGGGTTTGCCATAAGGACCATTTCCATCTTTCTGCTAAGTCTCATATCCTCTACAACAAAGAAAACCGGTGTCATATAAAATAGTAGCATACAAAAAACATCATAAAGATACTCAATATCTCTAAAAAACACTTCAAGAGTTGCAAGCAACATTCCAATGCCTATGCAAAGCAATAACAGTATTAATATGGGCACTATTGCAAGCAAAATATACGGTGTTATCTCTACCTTTTGTGGAGTAAAAATATTAAAATACCCCATTACAAAAATAAGAACAGTGAGCGAAATTGAAAATGTAATAAATGTTGAAACAACACTTGATAAAGGATATATGTATTTTGGCACATAAACTTTTTTTACAATAGATGCGTTTGAAACCACCGAACGCATTGCTTTTTTTGTAGCTTGCGAGTAAAAGTCAAAAATTAGCCTACCACATAAAAGATAAATAGGATAGTTTACCATCCCTTTACCCCTGCCAAAAATGCCACCAAAAACCAATGTTAAAACAATCATAGTAAGTAGTGGTTGCAAAAATGTCCAAAATACCCCGAGTATTGAGTTGCGGTACTGCAATTTTATATTCTTTTTAATAAGTTCCCAAAGCAAAAAACGATATTTTAAAAAATTCTTAAAATACTGTTTTTTTGTTGGCGATTTTTCATTTTTTACTTCCGTCATTTTATAGCCTACCTCCGCCACTTCCAAAAGTAACTAAACATAGATTTTATATGAATTATCATAAGTTTGAAATTACGCTTGCTGTCCCTACCCCAAACATGATAAACAATAGCATCTGGATAAAAGACTGCACGCGATGTTTTTCTAATCTCTCTTGTTATATCACAATCCTCAAAGTACATAAAATAACGCTCGTCAAAACCACCTATTTCTTTAAATGCTGATGTTCTAAAAAACATAAAACATCCTGTTGCATTTTCTATATCAAACGGCTTTGACCAATCGCTATCAATCATTGTGTATTCTCTAAGCAAGCTACTAGGGTTTTGCTCATCCCTTAAACGACTTGCTACTAGATATTTAAACTTAGGGTTACGCTTTCCAAGCATTTGATTTCTTCCATCTGGAAAGCATATTTTTGGAGATAGCAAATTAATATCCACATTTTCCTGCATATACTTTGCCATTCTAGAGACAACATCTTGTGATATTACAATGTCTGGATTTACAACAATATGATAGTCAGAGTCAATAATATCAATAATTTTGTTATGTCCCGCACCAAAACCTATGTTTTTTCCTGTTTTAATAATTTCAAGGTTTTTAACACTTGAAAAATTTTGCTCTAAAAGCTCTATCGTTCCATCAGTTGAGCCATTATCCACAATGTATAATTTAAAATCCACACCTTTAGTGAACTCAAGCAATGTTTGTACCGTTTTTTCAATATATTTTATATTGTTATAAGTAACTATACAAGCTGAGACCTTTATGCTCATAGCTTTTCTCCTTACTTTCTAAAAAGATTTTTGCAAAGATTCATTCGCCATTCTATTTTGTTTTTAAGTTTTGTTTTGCCACCTGTAACATTTTTATCATGTCTGCGATAAAAAATTAAAGGCATATTTAAAAACTTAACCTTATATTTTTTCTCTGCTACAAGGCCAATCCACTGGTCGTGCATTGGCAAACCTTTTGGAAAAGGGAGAATATCGTCCTTGAGTTTTGATTTAAACGCCATACAGCAACCCATATATGAATTTTTTATAATATTATTTAAAAAGCCTGATTTGCTGTTATGATTTATAAAAAAAGACTCATAAATTATATTTAGCTTATCATCAGTGACTATTGCATCGTGCAAAACCAAATCAGCACCATTTTCTATTTCTCTCATAACGCTTTTAACTTTATCATCAAGCCACACATCATCTTGGTCACACAAAAAAATCACATCACCAGTTGTGTTTTTTATTGCATTTTCAAAATTTTTTATAACCCCTTTACAGGGACCTTCAACATATTTTATTCTTGCATCATTTTTCGACATTTCTTTTATCAAATCTGACATTTTAGAATTCGGACTATCATCCGAGATGATAACCTCATCCCCCATACGCAGTTGACTAAGCACCGATTTTAGCTGACTTTCAATGTATTCTTCACCGTTAAAAGCTGCAAGTGCTACGGATATCTTCAACTATAAGCAACCCCCATAAATTATAGATTGATTTATTATACTATCAAAAAGCATTTTTTACAAGGTTTTAGACTTTTTGTACTAGCTGTATAATACATTTATATTATTCGTTTTACTTTTATATTCATAGTCCTTTTGATTCTCACCTCAAAATGTCTGATATCTGCACTGGGTTATCAACAATTATTGTTGCACCCTGCTTTTTTAAAAAGTCTTTCTCACGAAAGCCCCAAGAAACGCAAATAAAGTCAAGCAGTGAATTTTTTGCTGTTTGGATATCAACCTCAGAATCTCCGATGTACACCGATTTTTCTGCCTCACTTCCAAGCATAGATAGTGCAACATTCACCGTGTCTGGTGCCGGCTTTTTAGAGATGCCCTCTTTTTCACCAATTGCAACAGAAATGTATTTAGAAAAATAAAGTTCATTTAATTCTACAACTGCATCATAATATTTGTTTGAAACAATGGCAAGCTTGTACCCTTTTTTATACAAATCCTCAAGCAAATTCAAAACTCCGTCATATGGCCTTGTTTTGTCATTGCAGTGCAACGAATAATGCTCTTTAAACGCTGAAAAGACATTGTCAAAATTCGGATTTTTTACACCCTGTGGTACAGCAAGCTCCATAAGTCTAAACACTCCGTTGCCAACAAATGATTTTATCTCCAACAAGCTTTTTTGTGGCATATCAAACTTTACAAGGGCAAAATTAACACTATCTTTTAAATCATCAATAGTGTTTAAGAGTGTTCCATCCATATCAAAAATAACCGTATCATACTTTTTCATTTTTATCACCCGCATTATTTTTAAATTTTTGAGGCTAAAACAATTTACATAATTTTGCAAATTATTAAGCCTAATAGTTTTTATACTAACCCCTACGCCTATACTATTATACTTGTTTATTTTAGTTTTTACAATGAGTTTATGACTGTGTGAAAATGTGAGGTGTTCTTTATGTCAAAATTCAAAAATAACCCCCAACCTTTATGCTTTCACATTTTAGCTGGGGGCTTGTTTTTTATTAATCGCTTTCCACTAAATCTTTGGTTTTGTTAAAAGCAAACAAATGTCAATCATTTATTTACTTGTGCTGCAAAAGTTCCAATTTGCTTGTCCATAGTCGAAATATGACTTGTTAACCAATTAATTACCATTGTATTTGCTTTGAGTATTACGGCTATGTTGCCACCAGAATCTTTAAATTCTGTGCGTAGCTTTGTAAGCTCTGCAATAAAAGCTGTATGGGCTTTCTTTTGATTTTCATAGCCTGGATAGCCTATGCTTTGCATATACTTTTCCTCATCGGCAAAATGCTTTTTTGTGTAATCGTCAAGAAAATCTAAAAGCTCACTAATATATTCTTTTGCTTGATTTTTCTTGCCGGCATCAAAAAGCTTTTCAGCTTTTTCAAACCAAATTTTATGTTGCTCATCAATTGCAGGTACTCCAACTGAGAGCGATTGTGTCCAAGGCATGTTATTTCCCCCATTCAATTTTTTTGATAAAGTGGATTGCAATATTTTTTGTAATAAATCTGCTTATCTTATGTAATTTTTAAAACAATACCTGCCCTATTCTAAACAGAGCAGGTATGAATTTTTACATACTCTATAGGTCTATATATGTAGTTTGTGTGAATTTTGCACTTTTTCCATTCATCTCTTCTGAATAACTATGAGTCTGCGAATATTTTTCATAAGATGATGAGCTACTTGAATTGTCCGGTTTAAGCTTGAACTTGCTAATTAAATCCTTGAGCATTTGGGCCTGTCCTGACAACTCTTCACTTGCCGCCGCACTTTCCTCTGCTGTTGCACTATTTGTTTGAACAACATCAGATATTTGACCTATTCCAATATTCACTTGTGAAATCGCTTGAGACTGCTCTATGCTTGCATCAGCAATATCCTGTATAACCTCTGCAGATTTTTTAGAGCCTGATACAACTTCCTCTAACGATTTTGCGGTATCTGATACAATGTTTGAACCTTTTTCTATTGCATCTAGCGAACTTTCAATAAGCTCTGCTGTGCTCTTTGCACTCTCTGCGGATTTACTTGCAAGATTTCTTACCTCTTCTGCAACCACGGCAAATCCTTTGCCTGCGGCTCCTGCACGAGCTGCCTCAACAGCAGCATTAAGGGCCAATATATTTGTTTGAAATGCAATATCATCAATATTCTTTATGATTTTACCAATTTCATTTGAGGCAGAGCTTATCTCTTCCATTGCCTCTATCATCAGTCTCATTTGCTCTTGACTTTGCTCTGTTGCAACGCCTGATTCATTTGCGATTTGCTTTGCTCTTTCTGCATTTTCTGCCGTCTCTTTTATTTGCTCTGTAATTGTATTAACGGTAGATGAAAGCTCCTCTATCGAGCTTGCTTGCTCGGTTGTACCTTGCGATAACGCTTGTGCGCCTGACGCAACTTGGTTGGAGCCACTCGCCACTTGGTCGGCAGAAACATTAAACTCTGAAAGTGTGTTGTTTAGCATATTGGATGTGTCAAGCAATGCTTCTTTAACGATTGCAAAATCGCCATCATAGGCTTGGTTAAACACTATGTTTAAATCACCGTTTCCAATTTGTGCTAACAAATCTGAAATTTCATTAATATAGGCGATATAATCTTTTAGACGCAACACAGTTCTATTAAATGAGTCGGCAACCAAAGAGGTTTCATCGCTCGTTTTTATATCTAAATCTACTTCCAAATTCCCTTCTGCTATTTTATCAGCAGCTGTTGCAAGCTTTCTCAAAGGTCTTACAATACTGTTTGATGATATAAAAACTATAACGCAAATTAAAATCATTATTATAATTATAATTGTTGTTAAAAGCACTTTTAAGCCTTGATACATTTCACCATACTCTTTATCCGGCATAGATGAAACAGCTTTCCACGAGGTGTCACCAATATCTGCAACATATCCGTGCAAGCTTACGCCACCCGATGTATACTGTACATTTCCTGTTTTACCTTCTGAAATCATTTTCTTTGCATTTTCTGACACGGGAAGGTCGTTTACACTTTTAAGTATATAATCCTGTGCTGGGCTATAAATTATAGTACCATTTTTTGATAAGAAAATATAATAACCTGTCTTACCAATCTTTGCATTTGACATCACTTCATTTAACTGGTCTAGGCTTAAATCAATTCCAAAAACACC
>JAAYPE010000081.1 GCA_012519975.1 Clostridiales bacterium | reverse complement strand
TGCTAAAAAGCCAGACCAAAACGGTAAGGCAATCACATTTGCAGCTATGGTTGAAACATACGCTGTTTTGGCACTTCTAATTTCTATCCTTCTTATAGGACAGGTTCAATAATCAATACCTAATTAAATCCGCTAAGGAGAGTTGTTAATGACAGGGTTAAATAAAATTATCGACAAGATTTCACAGGACTCTGTTGCAAAATGTGATGGTATTATCTTTGATGCTAATAATGAAGCAACTAAAATAAAAAATGCGGCAGTTGCTCAAGGAGATGCACAAAAGCAAGAAATAATTAAAGAGGCAAAAGCAAAAGCCGACGCAATTATAGAAATGGCAAACTCTAGTGCTAGTCTCGAAATTCGCAAAAATCTTCTTGCAACAAAGGTCGAAATCTTAAACGATACAATTGATGCAGCATATGAACAGATGAAGGCAATGCCAGATAAAGAGTATTTTGCGGCTATTTATGCCCTTGTGAAAAAATATGCACAAAATATGCAGGGAGTAATGGTTTTGTCTCAAAAAGACTTAGACCGTAAACCTAAGGATTTTGAAAAAAAGATAAATGCGCAGCTTTCTAAAGACGCAAGGCTTGAAGTTTCTAATAAGCCCGCAAATATTGGTGAGGGATTTATCCTGATTTATGGCGATGTAGAAATAAACTGCACATTTAAAGCCATTATAGAGGATTCTCGTGATGAGCTTAAGGATAAAATTTATGATATGATTTTTGCCTAAACATACAAAATTGCAAAAGGGAGGCGTGTATAAAATGATGCACGAAACAGGATATGCCTATGCAGTAGCGCGTGTGAGGGTAAATGAGCTTACACTTTTAAGTGCAGCAGATATAGAACAGCTTATTTCTGCGCAGGATTATAAACAAGTAATGCAACAGCTTTCGGAACACGGTTGGGGAGATGTTGAGAATATACAAGATTACTCTAAGTATTTAGAAAAATATAGAGAAAAATCGTGGAAGCTTCTTGAAGAGGTTTTAGATGATATTCACGAGCTTGATATGTTTATAATTCGCAATGATATGCAAAATTTAAAAGCGGCACTTAAATGTATTATTTCTCAACAAGACCCAAGGGATTTGTTGGTATCTCCTAGTGTTTATGATTCGGATGAAATTGTAAACGCAGTTGAGGAGAGAAATCTTGATTCTTTGCCAGAACTTATGCGTGACGCAGCGTATGAAGCATATAGCGTTCTTACTCGTACAGGTAACGGTCAACTTGCAGATGCAATTATTGACACAAAAACTCTTGAGCTTATAAAAAAGCTTGGTGACGAGTCAAAAAGTGAGATGCTTTCAAATTGCGCAGAATGTATGTGTGTAACTGCAAATATTAAAGTTGCGTTGCGTTGTGCTAATACGGGCAAAAGCAAAGAATTTGTTGAGAGCTCCATTTGTAAATGTGACACACTTGACAAAAGCAGTCTTGTCACAGCTACTCTTGAGGGTAAAGAAGAGTTGTTATCATACATTTCTAATACCCGATATGGCAAAGCTGTTGATATGATTGAAATAAGCACAAGTGCCTTTGAAAAATGGTGCGATGATTTGATTATGGAATGTGTAAAACCCGCTAAGTATAAGCACTTTGGCATTGAGCCAATGGCTGCATACTATCTTGCAAAAGATGCAGAGATAAAAACAGTTCGTATAATCATTTCAGCAAAACTCAATGATTTACCAGCAGATATTATCAGAGAGAGGGTGAGAGCGCTTTATGTATAAAATTGCTGTTATGGGCGATAAAGATAGTATTTATGGATTTGCGTCAATTGGTCTTGATATATTCCCGGTTTATGAGCCTCAAGTTGCAATTAAAACTTTGAGAAGAATTGTAGACGGTGGATATGCAGTTATATATATAACCGAGCAACTTGCAACGCAAATTGAAAGCGAACTCGACCGTTATCGAAGTCTACCAACACCCGCGATTATTCCAATTCCGGGCGTTGTAGGAAATACAGGGCTTGGTATGAGAAATGTAAGTAAGTCTGTTGAACAGGCTGTTGGTTCAGATATTCTTTCAGACGCATAACTTAAATATTTAGCCGAAAAAAGAAAGGCAAGTGATAGAAGAATGAGCAATGGAACAATTACCAAGGTTTCAGGTCCTCTCGTAATTGCATCAGGTATGCGTGATGCAAATATGTATGATGTTGTGCGCGTTAGCGACCAGAGACTTATTGGTGAAATAATAGAGATGCACGAAGATAAGGCTTCCATACAGGTTTATGAAGAAACCTCAGGACTTGGAACAGGCGAGCCTGTTGAGTCAACCGGAGCTCCTTTGAGTGTTGAGCTAGGTCCGGGTCTTATTACAAGTATTTTTGATGGAATTCAAAGACCGCTTGAAGAAATAATGAAGGTTGCAGGAACAAACCTTACAAGAGGTATTGAAGTACCCTCACTTAATAGAGAAAAAGTCTGGCATTTTACCCCAACCGTAAAAGTTGGCGATGAAGTGGTTGGTGGAGATGTTGTTGGAACTGTTCAAGAAACAGACATCGTTGTTCATAAAATTATGGTTCCACCATCAATTAGCGGTAAAATAAAAAGCATAAGCGAGGGTGACTATAAGGTTACTGATGCTGTAGCAATCGTAGAAACTTCAAACGGCGACAAGGAAGTTGGACTTATGCAAAAGTGGCCTGTTCGTGTTGGCAGACCATACTCCAAAAAACTTTCTCCAGATGTGCCACTTATCACAGGTCAAAGAGTTGTAGACGCTATGTTCCCAATTGCAAAGGGTGGTGTTGCAGCAATTCCAGGTCCTTTTGGAAGCGGAAAAACCGTTACACAGCATCAGCTTGCAAAATGGGCAGAGGCTGATATTGTTGTTTATATTGGCTGTGGTGAGCGTGGAAACGAAATGACTGATGTTCTTTTAGAATTCCCAGAGCTTATTGACCCTAACACAGGAAAATCACTAATGGAGCGCACAGTGCTTATTGCTAACACATCAGATATGCCTGTTGCGGCCCGTGAAGCTTCTGTATATACAGGAATTACAATTGCTGAGTACTTCAGAGATATGGGTTACTCAGTTGCGCTAATGGCTGACTCAACATCACGCTGGGCTGAGGCTCTTCGTGAAATGTCAGGCCGTCTTGAAGAAATGCCAGGTGAGGAAGGATATCCAGCATATCTAGGTAGCCGTATTGCGCAGTTCTATGAGCGTGCAGGCCGTGTAATCTCGTTAGGCTCGGATGAGCGTGAGGGAGCGCTTTCTGTAATTGGTGCTGTTTCACCTCCGGGTGGAGATATTTCGGAGCCGGTTTCACAAGCAACACTTCGTATTGTTAAGGTTTTCTGGGGTCTTGATGCGGCTCTAGCTTACAAGCGTCACTTCCCGGCAATAAACTGGCTTACAAGTTACTCTTTGTATGCTGACAATCTTGGCAAATGGTTTAATGCAAATGTTGCAGAGGACTGGACAACTCTTCGTGGCAAAATGCTAAGCCTGCTTTCAGATGAATCAGAGCTTGAAGAAATTGTTAAAATGGTTGGTATGGATGCATTATCAGACCCAGACCGTTTGAAGATGGAAGCGTCCCGTTCAATTCGTGAGGACTTCTTGCATCAACTTGCATTCCACGAGGTTGACACCTATACATCACCCAACAAAATGCACCATATGATGCAACTTGTTGTAGCGTACTATGAAAAATCACTAGAAGCACTTAACAAGGGTGCAAATATTGATGATATAGTAGAGCTTTCAGTTCGTGAATCTATCGGACGATTTAAGTATATTCAAGAGGATAAAGTAGATGAAGAATATGCAAATATTTTAAAAACTCTTGATTCCCAAGTTGCACTCGCTGTGAGCAGGAAGGAGGACTATTAATGCCAAAAGAGTATAGAACTATACAAGAGGTTGCAGGTCCTCTAATGCTTGTGCGTGATGTCGAAGGCGTTACTTACAACGAACTTGCAGAAATAGAGCTTGCAAGTGGTGAAACTCGTGGTTGCCGTGTTCTTGAAATAGATGGCACAAACGCACTTGTTCAGCTTTTTGAAAACTCGGCAGGAATAAACTTGTCAGATAGTAAGGTGCGTTTTTCAGGTCGTCAAATGGAGCTTGGTGTATCAGCCGATATGCTTGGCCGTGTTTTTGACGGACTTGGCAGACCAATAGATAACGGCCCTGAGATTATTCCAGAAAAGCGTCTTGATGTTAACGGCGCACCTATGAATCCAGCGGCTCGTGCTTTTCCATCTGAGTTTATTCAAACAGGTGTTTCCGCAATTGACGGGCTAAACACACTTGTTAGAGGGCAAAAACTACCAATATTCTCAGCTTCAGGTCTTCCACACGCAGAGCTTGCAGCCCAAATTGCAAGGCAGGCAAAGGTTCGTGGAACAGATGAGCAGTTTGCAGTTGTTTTTGCAGCTATGGGTATCACATTTGAAGAGGCAAACTATTTTGTTGAGAGCTTTCGTGAAACTGGAGCGCTTGATAGAACTGTTCTTTTCACAAACCTTGCAAATGACCCAGCTGTTGAGCGTATTGCAACACCAAGAATGGCGCTTACTTGTGCTGAATATCTAGCATTTGAAAAAGGAATGCACGTTCTTGTTATTCTTACAGACATCACAAACTATGCAGATGCACTTCGTGAAGTTTCTGCCGCTCGTAAAGAGGTTCCTGGTCGCCGTGGATATCCTGGATATCTTTATACTGACCTTGCAACAATGTATGAGAGAGCAGGCCGTCAAAAAGGTAAAGATGGCTCAATAACAATGATTCCAATTCTTTCAATGCCTGAGGATGACAAAACTCACCCGATTCCTGACCTTACAGGATATATAACAGAGGGGCAAATTATTCTTTCTCGTGACCTTTATCGAAAGGGAATTCAGCCTCCGGTTGATGTTTTGCCTTCGCTTTCTCGTTTGAAAGATAAAGGTATAGGAGATGGAAAAACCCGCTCGGATCACTCAAATACAATGAACCAATTGTTTGCAGCATATTCGAGAGGTAAGGATGCAAAAGAGCTTATGACAATCCTTGGTGAGGCAGCGTTGACCAAAATAGATTTGCTTTATGCAAAGTTTGCAGATGAGTTTGAAAAAACCTATGTTTCTCAAGGTTATGATGCAAACCGTGATATAGAGGAAACTCTTGACATTGGTTGGGAGCTACTGAGAATTCTTCCAAGAAACGAGCTCAAGCGTATTAGTGATGAGTTGCTTGACCAATATTATGACAAAAAGTAGGTGATTTGCATTGGCAAAACTTAATGTTAACCCTACCCGCATGGAACTCACAAATCTAAATAAAAAACTCAAAACAGCTAGACGAGGTCACAAGTTGCTAAAAGATAAGCGTGATGAATTGATGCGTCAATTTATTGAACTTGTGCGTGAAAACAAAGAGTTAAGGCGTCAAGTTGAACAGGGAATAGCACAAGCAAATGCGCATATGTCTGTTGCCCGTTCTGTTATGAGTGATGAAAGTATCGACATAGCTTTGATGATTCCAATGCAGGAGATGAGCCTAGAAATCACTGAAAAAAATGTGATGAGCGTTATGATTCCCGTTTATGAAAGCAAATTTAGAACAGCGGATGAAAATGACATTTATTCTTATGGCTTTGCATTTACTTCTTGTGATTTAGATGATGCAGTTAAATCATTGTCTGATATTATGCCACTTATGCTAAGGCTTGCAGAGGTTGAAAAATCCTGCCAGTTAATGGCTAGTGAAATTGAAAAAACACGCCGTAGAGTTAATGCTCTTGAACATGTTATGATTCCTCAATACGAGGAAACTATAAAATATATCAAGATGAAATTGGACGAAAACGAGCGTGGCACAATCACAAGGTTAATGAAAGTTAAAGATATGATGCTCGCAGAGGCTCACAATTACGATCAAAAATAAAACAGTAAACAGCCTTATTTTATAAAGTAAGGCTGTTTTATATTGCTAAATAGTATGGCAAAAACTTTTATTTTTAACTTAGCATAACTTCACGGCTTGCTATCAAACATTTTTCTAAGTTTTTGCAGTGCTTTTTTCTCAATACGAGAAACATAAGAGCGAGAAATCCCAAGAAGTCCAGCAATTTCTCTTTGCGTCATAGGAACATTATCAAAAAGACCATATCGCAAAATAATTATGTTTCGCTCCCTCACATCTGTAAGATTACCAACATACTCAATTAGCTGTTCGGATTTTATTTTTAAATCCAGCTCATCTATTATGTTATCATCAATGCAGATAATATCCATAAGAGTTAGTGGGTTTCCTTCTCCGTCAATGTCTATAGGGTCGTTTATATAAACATCTTGTGATGTTTTTTTTCTGCTTCTAAAATACATTAGAATTTCATTTTCAATACATCGTGCAGTATATGTGGCAAGGCGTGTTCCCTTTGATGGGTCAAAAGAGTTTATACCTTTGATTAGTCCTATTGTCCCTACCGATATTAAGTCTTCTTGCTCAGAATAATTTGAATAATATTTTTTTATAATGTGTGCAACAAGCCTTAAATTGTGCTTAATAAGTTTATCTTTTGCCTCCAAATCTCCGTTTTGCATTTTTTCAATGCATTCTTTTTCTTCTTTTACAGTTAAAGGAAGGGGAAAAGAAGAGGGACTGCTTATGTGCAATGTAAAATAGTATAAGTATGATATTAAATCTAAAAATGTAGAAAACAAATAAATCACCTCCATAGTTTATATCTATGCTAAGTTGTTATAGTTTTTTCCTTAATATAACAATTTTTATTTAAAGTTTTAATACAAATATTTTAAAACAAGAGTGATTTTTATTATTTTTTGTTCAAAAAGCTAATTTTTGGTTTTTTGTGCAGTTTTTTGATAAAAAATAGCAATATATAAAAAATATATGAAAAAAAACTATTCCATTTATGTGAATATTGTGATATTATGGTTATAGAAAAGTGTTTTTACAACACGATTTTCTGTTTAAATCAATAAACGAAGGAGGACAAGCCCGTTATCTAGCTTTTATTTATTTCTAAAATAGCAATAACCGAGCAAATCAACCTTGTTTATGAACACTTGTGAGGCACAGCACAGGTTTACATATCGTTGTTTTACAGGTAAAAATAATTTTTAATTGTAAAAGGAGCAATTTGTAATGAAAAAATTAACAAAACTAAATCAACTAAAGCAAGACAAAAAAGGTTTTACACTTATTGAAATCGTTATTGTTCTTGTTATTATAGCAATTCTCTCAGCAATGCTTGTTCCATCAATGATGGGCTGGATTGACGACTCAAAGAAAAAGTCTTTTCTTCAAGAGGCTAGAAGTGCACTCACAGCTACCCAAGCAGAAATTGCAAATATGTATGTTGCTGGTGAAACAAACATACCTACAAGCTTTGCGGCAGGTTCAAGTTACTTAGACGGCGTTTCTAAAAAAGTTGGCAGAACAGTTGCTGCTAATGAAATTTCATGGACGCTTGATGGAGATGAAATAGATACATTTACATATACAGGTGAAAAGTACACAGTTACATGGGATGGAGATAAATGGGGAGAGGTAACTCAAAAATAATAACAGAGTTATCCCATTAATTTATCAGTAAATTAATTTTAACAGACCAAGCCCCGCATAATTGTGCCAGTAATGTGGGGCTTGTGGAGATTAAGAATCATTGAGTTGGAGAATCAGATATGCCTGTAACGATAGCTTATGTTTTTGTGTTTATTATCGGCGCTAGTGTCGGAAGTTTTTTAAATGTACTCATATACCGCGTGCCAAGGGGCGAGGACTTTGTAAAAGGGCGTTCGCATTGCACAAACTGCGGTGTAACTTTAAAGTTTTATAATATGATTCCGATTTTGAGTTGGTTTTTATTAAAAGGTAAATGCAAAAATTGTGATAGTAAAATTTCTGCACGCTATCCATTGGTTGAAGCAATAGGAGGAGTTTTGGCTCTTGCGTGCGTTTTAAAGCTCGACTTTTCTTTAAGAGCGGTAGTTGCTTTTTTTGTAATGTCAATGCTTGTTGCACTTTCTTTTGTGGATTTGGATACTATGGAAATTCCAAATGGCTTTTTACTTTGGTTAATTGTTCCGTGTGTCATTTCTGTCATAATGTTTGATGATTTAACACTCAAACAAAAGGTAATTGGATTTTTTGTTGTAAGCCTTCCAATGCTTTTGTTGACTTATGTTGTCGATGGGGCGTTTGGTGGCGGAGATATAAAGCTTATGGCTGTTTGCGGGTTTTTCCTTGGATGGCAAATCACTTTGGTTGCAACTTTTTTAGGGCTTGTTTTAGGTTCTATTTATGGAGTTTTTCTTTTAACAAGAAAAAATGCTGAGTTAAAGCAACATTTTGCATTTGGTCCATTTTTGTCTGCGGGCATAATTATAGCAATATTGTGGGGACAAGAATTAGTTGAGTTATATATTAGGATGTTCTTTGTATATCCATACATTTCAGAATGTCCAGTAAAATTTATTTTTGGTTAGACACTGTGAAATGTATGAGGTATAAACATACATAAATAAGTAGGCAAAGGAGTGATTTTGTGCCGATTTATCAATATAATGCGGTTACCTTGAGTGGTGAGAAAAAGCGCGGAACAATGGATGTTGATGATGTTCAGCGACTAACCGAAAAGTTGCGAGAACAAAATCTTTATTTAGTAGATTACAAAATAAATGTAGATTCTAAAGCAAAGGGAAAAAGACTTAAGCCTATCGAACTTTCTGACTTTTGTAGGCAAATAGGCACAATGCTTTCTTCGGGTGTTGTACTTATCAGAGCGGTCAAAATAATTATGGATCGTGATATGGACCCGAAATTAAAAGCGGTATATTCAAATTTATATCAATCTTTAAAGCAGGGGTTGTCTCTTTCAGAAGCAATGGAAGAGCAAAGGGGAGTTTTTCCGCCTATGCTGATTAATATGTATCGTGCTGGTGAGGCAAGTGGTTCGATAGATGTTACATCTATGAAGATGGCTGAGCACTATGAAAAAGAAGCACGATTAAACAGTAAAATTAAAAGCGCAATGACATATCCAATAATTTTGCTTGTAATTACAACAATTGTAATTTTTGTTTTGTTTACTTTTGTCCTTCCAACATTTGCAGAGCTATTCCAAGATGATATGCCACCTGTTACAAAGTTTATGTTTGCGGTTAGTGATTTTATGAGGTCAAAATGGATAGTTGTTGTAGTTGTTGTTGCAGGTCTTGTTGTTTTATTTAGAGCTTTAAAAACTTTGCCAAATGTTGTGATAGCTCTTGATAGGTTTAAACTTAGAATTCCAAAAATTGGCAACCTTCTCAAAACAATTTACACTGCAAGATTTTCAAGAACTCTAAGCTCTCTTTATGCAAGCGGAATTTCGCTAGTAGAGGCTCTTACAATTTCAAAAGGTACTATCGGTAATGAATATATTTCATCACAATTCGATGACTTAGTAAAAGAAGTAAGAAACGGAATGACTGTATCTGAAGCAATTTCTCAAGTAGATGGATTTGACCCAAAACTTGCATCAACCATACTAATTGGAGAGGAAACGGGTAGGCTTGACGAAATGCTAGAATCAACAGCAGATTCATTTGACTATGAATCAGAGCAGGCAACAGGTAGAATGACAGCTTTGATAGAGCCTGTTATGCTAGTTATTATGGCTGGAGTTGTCGGCTTTGTTATGATTTCTGTAATGCTTCCAATAAGCCAAATGTACGGAGATATTGGGGATATGGGAGCCGGTGGATTTTAAATTATTATATTTGAATTTAATTAATTTTTAATATTAAAAGTAGGAGGGACTTTTTATAAATGATTACCTCAGTGTATATTTCAAACGAAAGAATACAGGTTTTAAACGGTGTATCAAATAGTAAAAAACAATATGTAGATGTAAAATCCTGTATGTTTATTTCACTCCCTGACAAAGCGATTGTAAACGGTATTATCACAAACGAAATTGCTGTAAAAGAAGCACTCGAAAAGCTGTGGGGAAAATATGATATTTCTAAAAAAGATGTTTACCTTGTAATTGACAGTGGAACTATTCTTAATAAAAAAGTAAAAGTTCCGGTTTTGCCGGTAAAAACTATTCAAAACCTAGTTCAAGAGGAATTTAAAGATGTTGAAGGATTTTCAAATTTTCTTTTTGACTACACTGTCATAGAAGATGGTAAAAACGGTGAGCCACAGGTGCTTTGCAACGCGGTGGGAAAAGAACTTATTGCAAGTTATAAAAGA
>JAAYPE010000080.1 GCA_012519975.1 Clostridiales bacterium | reverse complement strand
TCCAAAATATCAGGACAGAAACGGCGGTTATTGCCGTATTATTAAGACTGGCCCTCGCCGCGGAGACGCAGCAGAGATGTGCATTATTGAGCTTGTCTAATAATCGAATAATCTTTTTAGGTAAAAACCCCTGCGTTTTGCGGGGGTTTTTCTTTTTGTTACGGGGGCGGTTTATTGTTTTTGCACACACAATTTATTGTTTTTGTTACGGGCGGTTTACTTTTTTATTATGAGTGGTTTATCGTTTTTATTACAGATAAATTATTGATTTATTACGGGCGATTTACTGTTTTTTACGGACAAATTACTATTTTTATTACGGGCGGTTTATGTGTAGTTGCAATGCACTGATATATTGAAAACATATCATCAGCTAATTACTGTGTTCATTGCTTTTGTACTTATAATTTATTATTGCTTTATTACGGGCGGTTTATGTGTAGTTACAATGCACTGATACATTGGAAATGCATCATCAGCTAATTGCTGTGCTATTGCGTGTGCTGTTTCTACATCTGTTTCACTGCTTTTATTACAGGCGATTTACTATTTTAAATTAAAATACAGATGAAAATTGGTCATAAAAATGTGATTTTTTATAAAACTTGCAAAAAATGTAGCAAAAAATCATATTCAATTAGATTTTATCGAAAAACAAACCTCGAATAACTAAATATTAGACAGAAAAATTCGTGATAATAACTAAGAAATCAGTGTAAGAAATTCACTAAAAATGCACACGAGTTAATAAAAAGTATAAAAAAATGCAAGTTTGCAAGAGAAATATGTTAAAAAAATAACTTTTAGTCTAGGTTGCACAGATATTAAATAAAATGATAAAAAGTTTTAGAAGAAGAATAAAATTCTTAATTTGTTCATTTTTTCTATTGAAACAATATGTTGGTGTAAGCTATAATTTGCTCGATAAGAAAATCTATTCGATATTTTATTTGGAATAGCCTGTGCAGAAAATTATTAGCTAAATATAAAAAGGAAGTTATGTGATTTTATGCAGTATAAAAAGGGCAACATTTGGAACATAATTACAACAGCAGTGCTTTATATAATGGTAATCTTTGCGGTTTTGGTTTACGGTGTCAAACTTTTAGGTGTTACACCATTTTGTGTGTTAAGCAGAAGTATGGAACCAGTATACAAAAAAGGGTCGCTTATATATGTAAAAAAGATTGACGCACAGGATGTTAAAGAAAAAGACTCGATTACATTTTATTTTAAAGATGGCAAAACCGTTGCAACTCACAGAGTGGTGAGAATTGACACAGAAAAACAGCAGTTCTACACAAAAGGTGATGCGAATAATACAGAAGATGTAGAGCCAGTGTCATTTAACAATCTTATCGGAAAGCCGATTTTTACTATTCCGTATTTAGGTTATATTTATTCGTATTTTAAAACTCCACCAGGCTCATATATTTTAATATCAGTTGTTTGTGTTACAGTTTTTGGAATGTTTGCTTTGGAGTTTGCAAAAAAGAAAAAATAAAAGCATAAAGCTTTAAAATATAACATCTAGTCCAATAGGGTATAACGCTTGAAAAAAAGCTTTATATAAAAAATAAAAAAGGGGATTTTATAATGAAGAAAAAAACACTTGCAATAGTTCTTGCAACAGTAATCGTAGTAGCAGGAGCAATAGGCGGAACACTCGCTTGGCTTACATCACAAGAGGAAATTACAAACACATTTACAGTAGGTAATATCGAGATTGGGCTTACAGAGTCTACTTTTCCAACAAACGCAAAGCTTGTTCCAGGAACAACTATTCCAAAAGACCCTACAGTAACAGTAAAAGCTGGTAGCGAAGAGAGCTTTGTTTTTGTAATGATTGAAAATAAATTTAGCACAATTGGAACTCTTAACATTAGTGCTGACTGGACAGCAGTAGCAACAAGTGGAGACAAAACTATTTATAAATACAAAGAAGTTGTATCAGCTACAAGCGTTGACACAGACTTGACAAAAGTATTTACAACTGTAACTGTTAGCAGTAACGCAACAAACAGCGACCTTCAAAATTTGATTACTAACGGAACTGCAAAAATCAAAGTTATGGCTTATGCACACCAAACAGCAGAGCAAAACTTGAGCGATGCACAAACAGCGTTCCAAACACTTTTGGGCGGAACTTGGCAAGCAGTATAATATAAAACAATAGCAAAGTTATAAAATTATGTGGGAGGAGCAAAATAACCTTCCACATAATTTAGACTATAAGTTATTTTGTGCCAATCGCTAAAAGACTTTAATTGCAAAAATATAATCGTGATAGAGATATAAAAATAATGAAATAAAAAATTTTCATACAAACGAGGGGGAATATCTTTGAAAAAGAGAATTACATCACTCTTAATTTGCGTATGTATGGCATTAACAATTTTCACACCTCTTATAAATGTTAGTGCAAACGACGGCGGAGTATCTTCAAGTGGACTAAATACTTTTAAAACAGCTAACGGATTAGAGCTTAGCAAAAGTGCAACACCAAATGCTAATGGCGATGGATATAAGTTGACATTGGAGGCATACACAACAGGAGATGTCATCACAGAGCAAGTGTCAGTTCCTACTGATATTGTTTTGGTTCTTGACCAATCAGGTAGTATGTCGGAGACTTTTTCTGGTGGCACTACAAGGCAACAGGCAATGAAAAATGCAGTGCAAAAGCTGATAGATTCAGTGAGTCAAAATGCAAAAGATAACAAAGTAAATCACAGAATATCAGTGGTTACATTTGGCGACAATGCAACAGAAAAGAGAGGGCTTACAGAACTTTATAGTTCGACAAACCCAAATCAAAACACCACAGGAAAAAACGCACTAAAAAATACAATAAACGACTTGCCATCAAGTCCTAGCGGTGCAACAAGAGTTGACCTAGGTATGAATAAGGCACAAACAATTTTGAATAAGAGCACCTCGACAGGTGACAGAAATAAAATCGTTGTTTTGTTTACAGACGGTATTCCAACATCATCCAATACATTTGATATAGCTGTTGCAAACAAAGCAATCACAACAGCAAAACAAATGAAAGACGCAGGCGTTGAAGTTTATACAATTGGTGTATTTAGTTATGCAGATAAAAATCAGCTTTTTGGCAAAAAAAATGATGCAGCAAAAAGCAGTGATGTTGTTTGCAACGGAAATGTAGGTAGCTATTGGGAAAAAAGGACTGCCAATAACTCTTATGATGGGGTGTCAATCCCTGCGGCAAACCGTTTCCTTAACTATCTTTCTTCAAACTTTGAGGAGGCTTTATCTTTGGGGTTAGATAGAACCTCTGGTGTTGACGAAGTATGGAAACCGACTTGGTGGATTTTTGGGGAGTATGTTTATTATTATTGGGAAAGATACACAATAACGGCAAACTTTAACCGCACATCTGACAAATATTATCAAACAGCAAACAATGTTGCAGAGCTTGAGAGCGTGTTTGAAACTATTGCAAAAACAGTAGAAAATCCTAAAATCAACCTTGACGCAAGCACACAGATTAAGGATTTTATATCGGACTCTTTTGCTTTGTCACAAAGCCCAACAGCAATAAAAACTTATACACAAAATTATAATGGCAATAATTTGTGGGCAGATAAAGTAGAAAATTCATCGGTAACAGTTACCACTTCTGGAAAAGAAGTAACTGTGTCTGGTTATGATTTTAATAGTAATTTTGTAAGCAATGCCCAAAAGGCAGATGGAACAAGAGGACAAAAGTTGGTTATTGAAATCGACATTGTTCCACAAACTTTTGGCGGAAATGCGATTAAAACAAATGGTTTCGCATCAGGCGTATACAAAGGTGGGGAATTGATTGCAAACTTTAGTTCTCCAGAAGTAGATGTGGCTATTAACCACAATTTAAAAGTAGCATCACAAACAATATATGTAGGTTCTAATGCAAGCCTTGATGATATGATAAAAAAAGGAACTGCTGATTTTGTAGAGCCAAACGGCAAAAACAATGCTTATGTAGACATTAAATATACAATAAAACAAGGCAGTGTTGTGATTGGAACTTATACAATTGCAGCGGGTGCTGACACAGGTGTTTGGGATAATTCTATTAGCACTATTTCAAATTTGACAAGCACCACAGACTACACAATAAATTGCACAGTAACTCCAACAACAGCGGGTACTGTTGCTGCAAAAAGCACCGACTTGTCTGCAAAAGTATATGTGTTGACACCAAAGATTAGCTTTGCAAACCAAACTCTAAATACCAATTATGGTTCGGATATCAATTTGAACGACAATGTGGTAGACGGCTGGGTAACAATTACAGACGCACCAACACCAAAGTCTTTAGAGCCTGCAATATCTTATGAAATTACAGACAAAGACACAAATCAAGAAATAACAAATCCAGCAAACTATAATGCAATTAAAGACAGCACAATGAAAGTTACAAAAGTTATGGTTGGTGACAAAAATGTAACAGCAAATACCACATTTGACCCAACATCCGCAGAGTTTAAAGTAAAACTTAATAGGTTTGACCTTACAATTAGCAAGACTATAGACGATGAAATTGACCAAACATTCATTTTAAATGTTGGCTCAACTCTTACAGGTCAAAAATTAAAGGTAACAATGACTCCCGAAGATTTTGCAAACGGTACCGCAACAAAGAAAATCAAAGGGCTTTACTGTGGTGTTTCGTATGACATTTCTATTGATAACAGCTGGTCTTGGAGATATACCAACGGTACAATAGCTACAGCTTTTGCAACGGCAACTGAAACAGAAAAGCTAGTAGACATAAGCTCTACTCGTCCAAACGGCAAGTGGCTTACAGGTCAATCATCAGCAAGTATGATTGTTGAAAACTAATAAGGCGGAGGTATTATTGTGAAAATTTTAAACAAAATTAAACAAACAGAATTTATAAAAAAATATGCACTAATTATCTTCGCACTTGTAATTGTAGCAGGCACAGTTGGTGGAACAATTGCGTGGCTTACAGCAAACGCTTCTGCTGATAATAATTTTGATGTTGCACAAGTGAGTTGTAGTGTAGAGGGAATGACAGCAAACAACAATCAAAGCAACATTAAGATTAAAAACACCGGAACAATCGACGAGTATATTCGTGCGACAATTGTGCTTTCGTGGGTTGATGATAACGGAGATACATTGGCAAATAATGTGCTTGATACAGATTACAGCATACAAATAAATAGTGTGGATTGGTTTAAGGGTTCGGACGGTAACTATTATTACAAAGAAAAAGTGCAACCAAACGCTATGACCACAAATTTAATCAACACTTTGAGTTTACCAACTTCACAAGACAGCAAAAAGATAAAGCTAGAGATTTTTGCAGATTCTATTCAGACTGACCCTAAAGAGGCTGTTTTGGAGGCTTGGAGTGCGGTTGAAGTTGATACAGACGGCAAATTAAACAACAGATAGTGAGGAGTTAGCATGATGAAATATAATAATATTAAAAAAATCATTTTTAGCGTTATCATGTCAATAACTCTTATGATTTCGCTCGGTATGACATCATTCGCAAAAAGCAATCCAGAAGTAAGTTTTGGAAAAAACATCACTTTTAAGTCTAGCACAGGGGACTTATTTTCAGGGTTTAAGAAATTGCTTCCTGGAGAAACTAGAACACAGCAAGTAAGCATAAATAATACAAGCTCTGACAGTGCAAAGTTTTATCTTAGAGTTGCAGCATCTGAGCAACAACAAGGGCTTACAGATGAGCAAAAAGATTTGGTTTGGGACCTTATTCATAATAAGATAAAAATAAAAGTTTCAGACATAAACGGAACAGTTGTATATGACGGTAGTGTTGGGGGTAGCACAAAAACTAAAACACCAAACGACATTACACAAGATAGCTTGTTTTTGGGAGAGCTTGCAAAAAACACAGCAGAAAACATCAGTATCGAGATTATGATGGACGGGTCGGTAGATAACAAGTATCAAGGACTTTCTGGCAGTGTAAAGTGGATTTTTATTGTAGAACAAAACGGTAGTATGGAAACAATAGAAATTGATGACGGTAATGTTCCACTTGCAAATCTTCCTAATATAGACGGTCAGGGTGGCTCTGGTGATGGTAGCAAATTCCCTGGTTCTATTGTTAACACAGGCGACCCTGTGCAGATTATTATGTGGGGTGGCTTGCTAGTTTCAGTAGTAATTGCATTCACCGTTGTAACGATTATAAAGAGCAAAAAAGCTAAAGAAACACAAGAATAAAATAGTAGTAATTCTCAAAGTTTTTATATTTTTATTCCCCTAAAATAAAAACGATGTAATAAATTAACCCGTCAAAGAGAGGTTTCTCCTTGGCGGGTTTTAATATTCACATAAAATACTTAAGACTTGTGGTGTGCTTTTATAAAGGTGACATTCTCTCCTGATGGGTAAAAGTACAGCCCCTCAACATTAGCATTAACGGTGATATAGCTGTTCTCAAAATACACGGGAAAGATTATGCCGTCGTTTATCAGATGTTTTTCAGCTTCTTTACACATAGATAGCAAGGAGTCTTTATCCTTAGCTTTTCTTATGTTTTCAAGCATTGCGTCATATGTTGGTGACGAGTAATTTGCAACATTTCCAAAACTACCTGTGCCAAAACGGTTTAAAAATTCAGATGCTAAAAATTCATCAGCAAAAACAGGTGCAAAAGCAAGCTCATAGTTTCCGTTATAAATACGCTTTTTGAGTTCGCTTTTTTCCATTGTGACAATGCTAACAGAAAACTCAATGCCAAACACATCTTGCCAGTCTTGAATAAGCTTTTTAATCAGGGTTTTATGCTCTTCAACACACAATAATGATAGCGTTATTTCGGGGCTGTTTTCCGCATCAATATATTTTTTCCAATAGTTTTTTGCAAGGTCTACATCATAATTTGAAAGTGTAATAACATTGGAGCCAGCACGGTATGAAACACCAGGAACGATAGAGCAGGAGGAAGGCACAATGCCCTCGGCTTTTGTAGATGATTTTGATTGCATAACAGAGAGATTTGTAGAGTGGCAAAGTGCGAGCCTAAAATCCTCGTTGCTAAGAAAAGAACTGTTGTTGTTAAAGCACAGCGACCAAACAATGTTTTTGTACTCGTCAGTTTTAAAATTCATATCAGACGGCAGAGACGAAACATCATTAAAAGATATCGGAGCTGCATCATACCCCTCGCCCGTAAGATTTGAAAAATAAGTGGTGCTATCAGGATTGACAATAAGACGAACACCAGTAGGGACAACCTTATCGTTGCCCTTGTATGTTTTGCTAGCACCTAAAAAAAGCTTTGTATCTTTCTCCCAAACCCTCAAATAAAATGGACCATTGCAAATCAAAAGCTTGGTAGATAGCCCATAGCGACCAGAGGTTTTTTCAAAAAAAGCCTCACTGCAAGGCATAGCAATAGGGGTTGAAAGGACGCTTAAAAAGTTCAAACTACTGTAATCGAGTTTAATTTGTAGCGTGTATTTGTCAATAGCCGTAACGCCGAGCTTGTCGACAGACATATTCCCAGAGTGAATCTCTTGTGCATTTTTTATCGCATAAAGAGTTGTGGCATTTGGTGCATTTGTGTTCGGGTCAATCGCACGCTTTAAAGCAAAAACAAAATCGTTTGCAGTAACTCTATCGTCAAATGTTTTTTCATAGTCTTCGCCAAGAGTGTCTTCTAAATCTTTTGGCAAAAACCATTTTGCATCAGTGCGAAGATTAAAGGTGTATGTAAGAGAATCAGAGGAAACAGACCAACTTTTTGCAACACCTGGAATAATTTTTCCACCCTCACCAATCCTAACAAGACCCTCAAAGCAGTTGTTTATAACAATGTTTGCAGGAGTGCCAACGGCAATTTGTGGGTCAAGACACAATGGGTCAGAGCTGATTGGAAAACGAATAGTATCATATTTATTTTTACTTTTACAAGAGCTAAACAAAGCAAGTGTAAAACAAACGCATAGGAAGATAGATATAAATCTTTTTTTCATCTTTACATCTCCGATAAAATAATAAAGTTGTTATGTAAAATCTAGTATAATAATTATTAATGATTATTATATCATATAATGCAAAACTGTGTAATATGCAAGATGACTATTTTTGTTGTATATTTAAAAGGGAAAGCTTTGTTTTTGAATTTAATTGGCATATCAGAATATAAATCGGAAAGCACAGTAGATAACCATACCTAAAACTAAAAAACAAATCAAATTATAAATCAATCCACACAGTAATTTATCGTGTCTAAAATTAAATAATAGAGCAATTTAAAAATCGACAATCACAGTAGCTCCCCGTGTCTAAAATTGGCTGATTAATCAGATTATAAATCGACTCACAAACTTAAATTAAAAAATCAAACCAACCATATCCAACAAAGTATATTTAGGAGCAGTGGGATGGGGGTCACGGGGGAAACGCGACTGAAAGGGTAACAGAGGGTTTCCCCCGTGTCGCCTTTCTTTGTTTCGTTTCTTTGGCGAGCAAAGAAATGAAAGAGGAAAAGGTAAAAGGCAAAGCAAAGTATGTTTAGGTTCGCATAGTCAATGATTGTGTCTAAAACTAACTAAGATAGCAAACTAAAAATCGACAAGCAAATTATAAAATCAAACCCAAACTCGCCTCACACACCAACTCCCCCACACCAAAAACAAAAAATATAATGTATACTAGAATAAGTAATCATTTTTATGTTATAATTTTATAGTTGTATAATAAAAACAGTGCAAAGGGGAATTTTAAAAACAATGAATTATATTGTTGTATTTTTTGGGGTAGCCATCGTGGCTTTAAATGTTGCCACTATATTTTTAATAATGTCGCTTAAAAAATCAGATGTGCCTGAACAACTTGGTGCTGTAAAGCAAAATGTCGATGAAATGTCTCGCCGAATGAGCGATGAGTTTCAGCGTTTGAGAATGGAAACAATAGCACAACAAAAAGATATGAGAGAAGAAATTTCAAAAAATCTAAATGATGTTTCGCTAAAACTCTCGGATATGACAAAAGCAAATTATGAGCAACAAATAAATCTTGCAGAAAAAACAACTCGCTCGCTTTCAGAAATTAGAGAAATAAATATTAATCAAAACGAAAAACAAAATAAAGTTTTGGAGCAAGCGATTTCAAAATTGCAAGAAAGCAATGAGAAAAAGCTTGACCAAATGCGTCAAACAGTTGATGAAAAATTGACAAATACATTAACAACAAGACTGGATAGCTCGTTTAAAACGGTTTCACAACAGCTTGAAAATGTGTATAAATCACTTGGAGAAATGAAAGAACTTTCATCGGGTGTTACGGATAATGTAACGGCACTCAATAGAGTCCTTACAAATGTTAAAGCAAGAGGAACTTGGGCAGAAATTCAGCTTGAGGGAATACTTGACCAAACAATACCGTCAATGTATGAGAAAAATGTGGCAACAAAAAAAGACTCGAAAAAGCGTGTTGAATTTGCGGTAAAAATTCCGTCAAGCGACGACCCAACACAAATTACATACTTGCCTATTGACTCAAAATTTCCTATGGAGGATTATATCAGACTTTGCGACGCGGCAGATAAAGCGGACGCACAGGCACTTGCAAAAGCCAGAAAAGCTCTTGAAGATAGCATAAAAACGGAGGCGAAAAAAGTCTCAGAATATATAAACGAGCCAGTAACGACGCCTTTTGCAATAATGTATCTTGCGACGGAAGGACTTTATGCAGAAATTGCGTCCTCAAGAACGGGACTTCCAGAGCGATTGCAAAGCGAATTTAATGTTATGATAGCGGGGCCTAGCACAATAACGGCACTACTCAATTCGTTGTCAATGGGCTTTAGGTCAATTGCAATTAATGAAAAAGCAAACGAGGTAAGGCAGTTGCTTGCAGTCGCAAAAGCACAGTACGAAACTTTTGGTGGAGTGCTTGAAAAGGCTCGTAAAAAAATTGATGAAGCAGGAAAAACTCTGGACGAGGCACAGCATAGAAATACAATTATAAAGAAAAGGCTTAAAAATGTTGAGGATATAGGTCAAGCACAAGCAGAAATTTTGCTACAATCAGAGTTTGAAAACGAGGATTAAAATTCAGCTGTAAAAATCACACTACCGCTTGATATGATTAATTTGGATAGAAATAAAATCAGACAAAAAAACGGCAAAAATATGATATAATAATCATTATACTTAATTTTATATCTTATCGTATGGAGTATACAAAAAACATTAATAGGCTTTTAGGGAGTGGTACTATTGGCAACGGGTTTATTAGAGGGTATGCAAAAATTAGCAGTTTGGAAAGAGATGATATCGGGGTATGACAGGCAGTTTCTTTGGGACAAAGATATTCCAGATTGGGACGATAGCATAGAGCAAGAAAAACCGTCTATAGCTTTTTTCAAGTCCGAAAAGGCGAGAGAAAACACGGGTTGCGTGCTGGTAATTCCTGGTGGCAAATATCTGTATAAATCAACTAACGAAGCTGTTAATGTTGCAAAAAAGTTTAATGATAGTGGTATTGCCGCCGCTGTTTTAGATTATCGTGTAGTGCCGTATGCTAGGGATACTATTTTAAAAGACGCAAAAAGAGCGATTAGGTTTTTGCGTTTTAATGCGAAAAAATACGGGTTTGATGAGGATAAAATTGCAGTTTTAGGATTTTCAGCGGGAGGAAATCTTGCAAGCCTTTGTGCTTTGTATGGTGACGACGGCGACCAGTCTTCGCCCGACCCGATTGAGAGAATGTCAAGCAGGCCAAATGCTACGGTTTTTTGCTATAGTGCCATAAATGTTGTGGACGAGTATGATGACGACGAAGAATTTAGCTTGATTTCATATTTTGATGTTGTTTTTGATAGAGAATATAAGCATTTTCCGCCGTCTTTTATTTGGCAATCAATGAGTGACGGTATGATAAATTACAAAACTTCACTTGAGCTTGCAACGGTGCTAAATGAAATGAATGTGCCTGTTGAAATGCACCTTTTTCCTTATGGTGACCACGGTCAAGGGCTTGCGGATACAAAAAAAGGTGAGATAAACAAGGGCGATAATTACCTTGCGTCTTGCTGGAGCGACCTTTGTGTTAGATGGCTTAAAAATTATGGTTTTTAAAAATGGAGGAGCAGTATGATTTATAATAAATGGATTTCAAAGATGACAATCAGAGAAAGAGCGTTAATGCTTACTGGCAAAGACCTTTGGCATTTAAATTCAATTAAACGAATTGGACTTCCCTCGATTATGGTTACAGATGGTCCGCACGGGCTGAGAAAAACAAAGAAAAATGAAAACGCAAAAGGCTCATACACTGTTAAATCAACTTGTTTTCCAACGGCTAGTGCTCTTGCTTGCACTTGGGACAGACAGCTGATGAGTGAGGTTGGAAACGCCCTTGCAGACGAGTGTATACAGGAGAGGGTTTCTGTCCTTTTAGGCCCTGGGGTGAATATAAAAAGGTCACCGCTTTGTGGCAGGAATTTTGAATATTTTTCAGAGGACCCATATCTTACGGGTGAACTTGCTGCAGCAATGATAAACGGCGTTCAAGAAAAAGGTGTAGGCACATCAATAAAGCATTTTGCAGCAAATAGCACAGAAACAAACAGGCTAAAAAGCAACTCAATTGTTGACGAAAGAGCACTTAGAGAAATATATTTGCGTGCTTTTGAAATTGCAGTTAAAAAGGCTCAACCGTGGACAGTTATGAGTGCATACAATAAAATCAACGGCACATATTGCACAGAAAACGCCTATTTGCAAAACCAAATTTTAAGGGCAGAATGGGGCTTTAAGGGTGCTGTAATTAGCGACTGGACAGCGGTGAATGATAGAGTAGCAGCACTAAATGCGGGACTTGATATTGAAATGCCGTCTTCGGGTTATTCAAATGTTTATAAAATTGCAAAAGCATATAGGGATAACACTGTGTCGCAAGAAACACTAAATACAAGTGTTAGCAGAGTTTTAAATTTGATTCAAAATTCTGAAGAAAATTTGATTAAATCAAGCCACTTTGAATATGATAAAAAGGCTCATCACGAGCTTGCAAAAAAGGCCGCAGAAAAATCAGTGGTTTTGCTAAAAAATGATGATAAAATTCTTCCGTTAAAAAACAATGCAAAGGTTGCAGTTGTAGGAAGTCTTGCAAAGGACCCGATTTTTCAAGGGTACGGAAGCTCAAGGATAAATCCACACAAGGTTGAAAATGCGTACGATGGCTTGCAAAAAATTTATCCCGACCTAGCTTATGCAAAGGGATATGAAAAAAATGCAGATAAAGCTGATGAAGTTCTTTTGAATAATGCAAAAAAAGTCTCGCAAAATGCTGATGTTGTTGTGGCTTTTGTGGGTGCTTGTGATAGTGATGTTTGCGAGGGTTTTGACAGAGTTGATATGAGGTTGTCAAACGCACAAACGGCACTGATTAAAGCAGTTTTAGAAGTAAACGAAAATGTTGTGGTGGTGGTTTCTGGCGGTTCTTGTGTTGAAATGCCTTGGCATTCAAAAGTAAAATCAATCCTCTATGCGTATTTGTTGGGCGAGGGTGGCGGAGATGCTATTGCAAACATAATTTCGGGTCAAGTATCACCTTGTGGCAAGCTTGCAGAGACCTTCCCTTTTTCGTTTAACGACACACCTGCAAAGGATTATTACACCCCTGATAAATATAATAATTTAGAATACAAAGAGAGTTTGCTAGTGGGTTATAGGTACTATGAAAAAGCAAAGGTCCCCGTTATGTTTCCGTTTGGTCACGGCTTGTCATACACCAGTTTTGAGTACGCAGACCTTGCCGTTAGTTCAAGAAGTATGTTGGCGGACGACAGCATAGATGTTTATATCAATGTTGAAAATACGGGTGATTTTGACGCAGAAGAAATAGTGCAATTTTATGTTGTTAAGGGTAACACAAAAGTGTTTAGACCAGAAAAAGAATTAAAAGCTTTTGAAAAAATCTTTATCCCCGCCGGTGAGAGAAAAATTGTTAAAACAACTTTAGACCGTAGTGCTTTTGAATACTACAGCACAAAAATTGGAAAATGGTGCGTTGAAGATGGAATATATAGCATATATGTAGGGTCGTCAAGTGCAGATTTAAGAATAGCAATAGATATAGCAGTAAATTCGGACGACGATATTTTAAGAGAAACATCATACGAAAAGTATTTACCATCATATTTTGTTGGAGATGTTTCAAAAGTGTCAGATGTAGAGTTTGAAAATTTGCTAGGATTTAGTCCAAATTCGTTTAAAACAGAAAATCATTTGGGCGTAATAACAAGAGAAGACACGCTTGGTGACGCTGTAAACACACCGCTTGGTGCAAAAATTGACGAAACTATTAAAAGCTCGCTTAAATTTGTTTTTGATGGCGACGAAATAATGCAAAAAATAGTATATGACACAATGTATAACATTCCGATTAAGCGTTTTGTTCCGATTAGCAAGGGGCTTATAAGTGATGATATGATAGATGGATTTGTTAATATGTTAAATAAAGAGAGCAAAAAACGAAGTGTTGGACTTATAACAAAAGGAATAACAGGGACTATAAAAAGTATAATTCCACTTGTAAGTGAGCATTTTGAATAAGGCTGTTTGAATTTTGAGAGTATGGTAGGCACAGTGGTGTCTGCCATATTTTTTAGGCATATCCAAGGCGGTTATCATCATATATAAATAGTAAAAGCACCGTCAAAAAAGGCGGTGCTGTAAGCTGATTTTTTATTTATAGTATTTTATAGTTTTAAAAATTCCAGTAACAGAGTCAAAAAGATTGAGTTGGTCTAGCAAAGCTTTTTTCTTAATTTCTCCTTTAAGTTCAGGAAGAGGCCACTCGATAAAATCTTTTTGCATATCTTCTTTTGAAAGACTAGGAATTCCAAAAATCCTGTCCTCGTGTGCCCTTGGGCAATCAACATAACGCCCTTTTAGTATCCACGCAATTTTGTGATTTATTGTGCCTACCATAGCTGGAAAAGCAATAGATAGCAAGGTTTTGTTGTTTGTGGGGTGGAGTTGTGGAGTGATTTTTCCAGCTGCATTTGAAGTGGTAGACAAACACTCGGCGGGGTCGCAACATCCTGTGATTTTATAGTCGGCAAGTTTTATCATATCACTGCCCGTACATTTTCCCATTGCCATCTTTTTTCGATTAAGATTTTTAATATCTTGCTTTGAATACGGCTTTCCGTTGTAGTCAAACCAATATTTTTCGCCATCAATTTCAACGCCACTGCCAATGATAACCACAACATCCATATCATAATTTGGCTTTAAAGAATAATGATTGCAGTCAAACCCCATACAGATAGATGGCAAACAACCACCCGTGCAAGCTTGTTCAAGAGCTAGTGCCATTTTTGGAGTTACACTATTTTTATCCAGAATTTTTGGTGCATTATTAAGGGTGTGTCCGGCAAGCCCCAAAATATTAGGAAACCTTTTTCTAAAATTCTCATCTAAAATAGAGGCAAGTGCAGGTCTAAAAGGAACAACTCTAGTCGTGCCAATAATTTCAACATCGGGGTCGTTAAATCCTCTAGCATCAGCTTCACAAATCAGCTTGTTTTCAGCTGGATCAAACCCCATCATATAGGTCGTGATTCTGTCTGCCTCAACGCTTTGGTTAGATGCTACAATCATTCCAACTTCTACAGGGTCAACGGGAGCGGGTGTGTTGCCCTCGCCACCAATTATTCCGTCAATAACTGTAAGGTCGGGTTTAAAAAGATATAGCAAATCAGTTAGCTTTTTATTAATCTGATAAGTATGATTTCGCTCGCGGAGAAAATAGGGGATAGTACCCATAGCATTTTTAAAACCTAGAGTAACCCCTGTATAAAGGTTTGTTTTCATCTTTGGAACGGAGATGTAAAAAGCGTCACCCTTAACTACCTCATCCAAAATATCAGGAATATAAACCTCTTTCATAACCTGTGCTTTGGGTATCATATAGCGCACAACAGGCTCACGCTCCAAAGCGACAAGACCAGTTTTATAATAATTTGCGATTTTGTCATAACCTGCAATTTTAAAACTTGCAGTCGTGGGGAAAGGCTTACCCGATGATTCGATGATAATAATGTTGTATGTAAATTGCCTGATATAAGCTACAACAGCGTCAAAAACACGCGGGTCTGTAGTTTCGGGATACTCTTTTTGCTTGTAGCCAGAGTTGTGATAAACAAAAACAAGGTTAGGTTTGATTAGGACTTTTTTGTTGCCTTTAAGTTTTTTTGAAAAGCCGGTTTTTAAATCAAGCTCGTCAAGAGCGTCAAAAACGGTTTGCCTAATGGCTTTAACATCTTCCCTGTTAAAATAGTCGTTTGTGCCATAATTTTTTGGTAAAGCTACAAAGTCGTTTAGATAGTCCATCTTGGGTGCGTCCTTAATAACAACAAAACTTTTTGCCAGTTTAAACGCCCCCTGTCAATAATTCAATAACGATTATATTTTGGTTAAATTCACTATACTTATGTTTTAATAGTAACATAGTTCATAATGAAAAATCAACAAGTCTTACATCTGTAAAGCGATAATTAGCACTTTTAATTATAAAGGTGTAAACTATTAGTTGAATATATACAAAACTTAATAGTATAATTATTGTATAAACTGTACAATAATAAATCATTAACAAGTGTTAATTTTTAAAAAGTTTAGTTTGACATCTGTAGTTAATATTGATATAATATAAATACAGAAAAAATTGTCAGTTTATGACAACTGTATTATTAATTTGATATCTTCTTTGCCCCTTCGTTTTATAAGGGAAAATCCTCGAGCAGTTACTGTTCGGGGCTTTTCCTTTGTATACCTCAAGTTTTCTCACTTATTCTCACTTTTTATTCTGTGCAGTAAGAGCGAAATGTTATATATTTTATTTTTTTGTTAAAAATTAACTTAAATGCTAATGTATAAATATACACAAACAATACATATTTTTTTCTGTTATATTTGGCAGCATAAAATTTAAAAGTTCATAAACTCTTAATAATCACAACAAAAGTGCAAAAAAACATCACCAAAACTCTTCTTTTAAGAAAAGTTGGTGATGTTAATTTTAAAATCATTTATACTATAGAAAATCCACCGTCAACTAAAATAAATTGACCTTGAACATAGCTTGATGCATCACTGGCAAGATAAATCAAAGTACCATTAAGCTCGCCTTTTTTGCCTGGTCTGTCTGCAGGTGTTAGGTAAGAATAGCCCTTTAAAAATTCGTCAGACTTAAATAGTGTGCTTGCTGTCATCTCAGATTCAAACAAACCAGGTCCAACAGCATTAACAGTAATGCCGTATTTTGCATATGTTGCAGCCATTCCAGTTGTAAGACCTAGCACTGCACTTTTACTTGCATTGTATGAGTGGCGAATAAATGTTTCTGCCTTGTTTGCAACGATTGAGTTTACGCTTGCGATATTTATGATTTTGCCGTATCCTTTTTCTTTCATTGTTGGAATTACATATTTGCTTGCAAGGAAAATTCCCTTACAGTTTGCATCAAAGGATTTGTTCCACTCCTCAACGCTCAAAGTCTCAACTCCGCCTTGCACAGCAATGCCTGCGTTGTTAACCAAAATATCAATAGTGCCAAAGTGAGCTAAAACTTCGCCCATTGCATTTTTAACGCTATCTTCATCTGTAACATCGCAAGAAACAGCGATAACATCACGACCGGTTTGTGCAATGCTGTTTTTAACCTCTTCAAGTTTTTCCGCTCTTCTAGCTAAAATAGCGATATTTGCCCCAGCTTGTGCAAAGGCTAAAGCAGCGTCAGCACCAAGACCCGAGCTTGCACCAGTAATAACGGCTACTTTTCCAGTTAAATCAAATAAATTTGACATAATAAAATTCCTCCGTTTAATATTTTCTAACTTTATAAAAATCCGCGCGAATTTAAATATTTTTAATTGTAAACTCTATTTTTAAAAGTGAAACAAGGGAAGAATAACTTTATAATTTATTATATTACGCACTTTGTCAGCAAAAGTCAATACAAAACGCACAAATAAGATAGTTAACTTATTAACTATCTTATAATAAATGCACACAATTTGAATTCGGGGTTCAAACTGTGTGCATCTTTAGGTTATATTATTTTGTTTTTACATACTTTGTGGTGCGTCAATTCTTAGCATTGTTAAAATATTTTTTATTGTATCACGAACACAAATGCAAAGATATAATCTAGCTTGCATTAAAGATTCATCTTCAACTCTTACACGGCAAGCATTATAAAACTTGTGAAAAAGGGTAGACAGTTCAACAACATATCTTGTAATTCTAGCGGGGTCATAATTTTTTGCCGCCAAAACAATTTCATTAGTTAAAGAAGAAAGGTGGCGGATAAGCTCTTTTTCTTCTGGAGTGCAAAGTAGCTTTAACTCATCAATAGAACATTCTCTAGGTTCTACACCCTCGGACTTTAATTTCTTGACAATACTGCAAATCCTAGCGTGTGCATATTGACAATAATAAACAGGATTTTTAGAGCTTTGCTCAACAGCTAGGTCTAAATCAAATTCCATTTGCGAGCCTGGCTCACGCATATTAAATAAAAACCTTGCAGCGTCAATCGGAATTTCTTCAAGCAAATCAACAAGGGTAATAGCTTTGCCGGTCCTTTTTGACATACGCACAACCTCACCGCCACGAGTAAGCCTTACAAGTTGCATTAAAACAACATCAAGCCTGTTTCCGTCAATTCCAATAGCGTCAAGAGCGCCCTTCATTCTAGCAACGTGGCCGTGATGGTCCGCCCCCCAAATGTCAATAGACTTATCAAATCCACGGATTTCAAGCTTGTTGCGATGATAGGCAATGTCGGCTGCAAAATAAGTGGGGTTGCCGTTTGCACGAACAAGAACTTCATCCTTTTCCCCACCGTGCTCGGTCGCTTTATACCATAATGCTCCGTCTTTTTCGTAGGTTAGTCCACGCTCTTTCATAATTTGCAAAGTTTGCTCAAGCTCGCCATTGTTATGCAAAACGCTCTCGTTGAACCATTTGTCATATTCAATGCGATATTTTTGCAAGGTTGATTGCATATTTTCAATGTTTTTAGGTAGTGCAAAATCAATTAGAGCCTTTTGCCTTTCGCTCTCATCAGCTTTTACAAATTTGTCACCATAAATGTTTGCAAATTCTTTTGCAAGCAAGGTGATATCCTCACCGTGATAACTGTCCTCAGGTAGCTCTACTGCATTTTCACCTAAAAAATGTTGAAGATAACGAACATCAAGAGACAATCCAAATTTGTCAATCTGATTTCCTGCATCGTTTATATAAAACTCCCGTGAAACATCGTACCCAGCATAGTCCAAAACAGAGGCGAGACAGTCGCCAAGAGCGCCACCCCGAGCGTTGCCCATATGCATAGGGCCTGTAGGATTTGCAGATACAAATTCTACTAAAATGCTTTGACCTTTACCGTAGTCACTTCTTCCATAATTATCACCAAGCGTTCTAATGTCTTTTAAAATGCTTGCATAATATTCATCGTTCAAAAAGAAATTCAAAAACCCAGGGCCTGCCACTTCACATTTGTCAAAAAAAGTGTTGTCAAGGCAAATATTTTCACAAATTATATCTGCAATTTTTCTAGGTGCAAGTTTAAAAACTCGCGCAGATGCCATAGCAACATTTGCAGAAAAATCTCCGTTCGCCCTGTCAGCAGGGACTTCTATAACAAAGTCGCAAAGCTTTTCGTTTGGCAAAGTGTTTGATGACACAGCCTTTAAAACAGAGTTGGAAATAGCGGTTTTTAATTGTTGTTCGGCTACACTTACTAATTTTGACATTGTGGTATCTCCTTGACATTTATTATAAGCTTGTTTTTTGAAGAAAAATCAGCGTTAAAATCTAGAGTATATTCAAAAGATAAAGTACCGCCGTTATCCTTCATATCAGAATCAACACGCTTTGCAAACACACCCATCATAAAATCTCCGTGAGGTGTAGAATAATAGCAGTTGTGACGCTTGTCTTGCTCAATGATAAGCTGGGAGGCATAGTCTCCCGTTCTTGTCATTGTAACACATTTACCCTGAACTTTAAGGCTTGTAACACAGCCTTTAAGCTCACCACTATGCTCTGTATAGGTTATTAAATAGTCGTCGCCCATACCCTCAAGGGTTCCAACCACAGACATTTCCATATCCATAATTTCTCCGTCGGTATCGTGGGAATCTTTTATATCAATTACAATATTTCTTTTCAATTTAAATTTCACTCCACTTTTCAATAGCCAGTTCTAAAATTTTATCAAGTAGCTGTGCATATTCAAGTCCACTAGCTTTAAACATTTTGGGATACATACTAATGGAGGTAAATCCAGGTATTGTGTTAATTTCGTTGAAGAATATTTGCTCTCCATTATTGCATACAAAAAAATCAACTCTTGCAATGCCACTACAACCAAGTGCCTTATAAGTGCGAAGTGCTTCACATCTTATTTTATCTTGAGTACATTGGTCAAGCCTTGCAGGAATATGAAGAGTGCTTTCTTGACAAATATATTTAGCCTCATAGTCATAAAACTCGTTGCAGGGAACAACTTCACCAACAACAGAAGCGATAGGCTCGTCGTTTCCAAGCACTGCACATTCAACCTCGCACCCCTGAATAAACTCTTCAAAGATTACTTTTTCATCGTGTAAAAATGCGTTTTTTGCACCTTTTTTTAAAGAGTCAAAATCTTTAGCCTTGCTAATTCCAACGGACGAACCAGCATTTGCAGGTTTTACAAAAATAGGATACCCAAGTTTGCTTGCAATTTGTGACAAGGAATCGTCGGTCAAATCACGGCTTAGCAGACTTGCCCATTTTGCCTGTGAAATATTGTTGGCGTCAGCCAAAGTATTTGTAAGTGATTTATCCATACAAACGGCAGATGACGCCGTGTCACAGCCAACAAAAGGAATTTGAGAAAGCTGTAAAAGACCTTGAATTGTGCCGTCCTCGCCATTTTTACCGTGAAGGACAGGAAAAACAACATCTATATGCTGAGTGCGATAGCTACCGTCTTCTAAAATTACAATACCGTGAACGCTAGGGTCAGGAGAAATAAAAGCAGGCTTGCACTTGTTGCTATCCATCCACTTATCCTCCGGCAAATCACAAGGGTCGCCCTCAAACAGCCACCATTTGCCCTGTTTTGTAATTCCTAACATAAAAACTTCGTATTTATCTTTTGGAATATTATTTATTACAGAGCAAGCAGAAACAGTAGAAACGCTATGCTCGCTCGAAACTCCACCAAATACTACTAAAACTTTTTTCATTAGATGAACACACCTCTCGATAAGATATAATATCATAGTGATATATTATATGTAAATGATAAAAGCAAATATTTTACCTTATAATAGAAAAAATAAAAAATATTAACAGTAATTTTAATGACAAAAGTCTTAATTTGTGTTAAAATATGAAGATAGATATAATTTATATGTATTTAATATAAAGGTTATAAGGGGATTTAATATGATTTCAATAAACGATGCCGTTTTGGTAATGCTTAAAACTATGGAAGAGACAATAGAAACTTGCGATTTGTCTGTAGTTTACCTTGATGATAAAAAGGAACAAGCGTTTAAAACAGATGGCGACAAGCACATTATATCACTTTCTTCAGGTACAGGGGCAGTAAAAATAGAATTTTATGACGATAAGGTTTATTTACTTTGTGCAAACAAGAGTCTTAGTGATGCACAAGAGAGTGATTATAATCAAGTTTCTGTATCTTTGTTGGAGCTTGATGAAGAAATTTGTGAGGCAAGGGATGTAAAATCGGTTGGTAATGAGATTTGCGAATCTATAGAAAAATTCTTTGGAAAAACAAAAAAAGTCGTTGTTGGTAAAGATGCTAAAACAGCATACAAAAAAGGTGGAAAAAACAGCACAGTTACTTATGAGCCTGAAAATTTAGCCGTTAGAATTTCAAACATTTTTCCCGAACTTAAAGAAGAGCTTGATAATAATACAGAAAAATATGAAATGACTTTGCCAGAAGAGTTTTTTAAAGAGCACGCAAACGAGCTTATAATGAATAGCATTAGAAATAATGAGGCTCAAAAACTAAAAAAGCTTTTTAATGTGTTTAATATGTTTTATGAAGAAGGACCCAAGGATACACAAAGCTTGATTGCGGTATCTATCCTTGGTATAAACCTTAAAGATGAAAAAGAGCTCCTTGAAAAGATTGATAAATATTTGGATAAAGAATTAAAATCAGCGGTTACAAGCATTGTAGAGTATTTATCTACATCATCAGGTAAAAAAGCTTTAAAATCGATTGAAAACCCAAAACCGTATGAATCTAAGAGAATAAAAAAAGGGTAACATATTCGTTCCCTTTGGTTTTGTAAGGGGTAAGTTTATGAAGCGTTATGTTCTAAATGACTTGAAAAAAGATACAAAAAAACATTTTGGGTGTGATGTTCCGGTAGAGAAAAGGCTTACTAATATGCTCTTTGCTGGTGGTTGTTTAGTTTGTATTGTTTGTGTTATCGGGGCTGCAATAGTTGGTATGCCTATAGAGGCGATTTTGATTTGCCTTTCTTTAGCGGTCTATATAGGGCTTATGTTCTATATTTCTAATAAAGTAGAAAATCCCGAGCTTTTTAACCAGCTAGCATTGATTATAATTAACTTTGTGTTTTTTCCTGCAATATTTTTAACAACAGGCGGAGTGTATGGTGGAATAGTTTCATATTTTATATTTGGGATTATTTTTAGCTTTTTATTGTTCAAAGGCTTTATTTGCTTTTTAGTAGTGGTGGCAGAACTTGTGTTTTATTCTGCTTTAATTTATGCGTCGTATGAATGGCCACAAATTGTGCTTGATATAAATAGCAGGTCATATACATATTTTTTATCTTCAACCACGGTGGTGATTGTAGCTTTGGCAACGGGGCTACTCGTTAGACTGCTCACAACGCAGTATAGAAGAGAAAAGCGCAAGATTGACAAAGCTGTAAAAGAGCTGGAAGAGCTGTCAACTAAAGATCCATTAACAGGTGTGTATAATAGAAGATATATGCTGGATTTTTTGCAAACAAACATAAACAGAGCATATAATTATGGAGCGCAGCTTAGCGTTGTTATGTTTGATATTGACAAATTCAAATCCTTAAATGATGACTTTGGCCATTTAGTAGGGGATGAAATACTTCTAAACCTTTGCGACCTTGTTGGCACTCAAATCCGTACAAGCGATATGCTTAGTCGTTATGGTGGTGAAGAGTTTGTGGCAGTTTTTCCAAACACTTCGGCAGAGGTCGCATATAGAAGGGCGGAAGAAATAAGAAAAATAGTCGAAGAAACTAGCTTGTCCGATTCTGTAAATAGGCCAATAACAATAAGCGGTGGCGTTGCAGAATATGTTAAAGGGATGAGCGTTGAAGAAATAATAGGTGCAGCAGACAAAAACCTTTATGTTGCAAAAAACACAGGTAGAAATAAGATTTGCATAGGCAATGACGAAACATGGGAATAGTATAAATGTTTTTATATGACATTCATCAACTATTTCCATGTGGTCAAGTGCATACTGTAAAGCCATACTAATTAACTCATTCCTAGAACGATTAGTCTTAGTAGACAAAGCATTATATTCTTCTTGTAAAGCTCTATCTATACGAATAGTCATTGTAATTGATTTATCTTCTTTAGGTGTTACTATAAACTTACTCATAACTCAAAACCTCCATAGCTTTTGAATACATTATAAGTTTATATATGGTTGCAAAACTATAACACAATATGATATGATTATTCACTGTACTTTTGTGTTACATTCAGCTATAATACTTTTATAGGGAATTGTAAGCGTAGTTCATATAAACACTATAAAGGAGGTAATTCTTATGTTTAGCAATGATAAGAAACAAATGAAATTGGAAAAGCTATATACCAAAGCTACTGGTCTAACTAGGGAACCAAATGAAACCTTTGAACAGTTTGAAGCAAGGGTTAAAGCAAAAGATGTAGAGGTTAAAAACACATCACAACAAAAATTGAATGCAGCAGAAGCAATGTATCAGTATTGTATTGATAATAACTATGGACAAGGTTTAAGCCGTAAATGGGGAATAAAACACTTTATGCTTATTGAGCAGTCTTTACAAAGTGATGAAGAAACTTTAATGTGTTTCATAGGGCTACATAACTATATTTCAACAACCAAACATAATAATAACTTTGCTTATGCTATCACTAACAAAAGAATAATTATGGCACAACAGAAAATGATGGGACAAACAGTTCAAACAGTTTTACTTGATAACCTAAATGATATTACTTTAAATACTGGCCCAATATTTGGAGTGCTTACTATTGATACCATAAAAGAAAAGTTTAATGTTGGTGTCAATAGTCCAACAGCACAATCTATAAATAACAAAGTGCATGAAATATTACATTCATTACAAAAGACCGAGAATGCACCAGTTCAAATGCAATCATCTAGTTCAGCTGACGAGATACTAAAATATAAGAACCTATTAGATATGGGTGCAATTACACAAGAAGAATTTGAGCAAAAGAAATCAGAACTCTTAGGTATATAAATAACTGACCTTGACTTTAATAGTTGGGGTCTTTCTTATATTAGTGTACTTAATACTATAGTAGTACTAAATCTAGGAGCAACTAAGCAGAGATAGGACTAACTAAGCATAAGCCCTTTTCAAAGAATGCAATAAGAGATATACTTAGAGTGAGCTATGCAGAGTTGAGCAGAGCATAAGCTATATTATGATAAACTAAATTTTGATATATAAAAAGGCTTTCGTTTTTGAAAGCCTTTTTGTTATAGTATTTATATTTTATTTTCCAGACGGAATAAAAGCAGCGTGAACGGCAGAAACTGCTTTGTCAGCATCTTGCACATCAATCAAAACAGAAATTTTAATCTCACTCGTTGCAATCATTTGAATGTTTACATTGATTTCATACAGCGCCTCAAACATTTTTGCGGCGGTGCCAGGGTGCGATTCCATTCCAGCACCAACAATTGAAATTTTTGCAACATTTGTATCAACAATGATTTTTTCATCTGGGATGTCAAAAGTTTCTTTTATAAGTTGCTTTGCAAGCTCTCCGTGACTTTTTTGAACAGTAAAAGTAATATCCTTTGTACCATCACGGCCAACAGACTGCAAAATAATATCGACATTTATATCCTTTGACGCAAGTTTGCTAAATATTTTAAAAGCAATACCCGGAATGTCAGGCAGAGCAAGAATTGATACCCTAGCAACATCGGTGTCCTTTGTAACACCTCTTACAAGCATTTTTTCCACAGTAGCAACCTCCTTAACAATTGTGCCAGGAACTCTCGTAAGGCTTGAGAGAACCTCTAATTTTACATTATATTTTTTTGCCATTTCAACCGAACGGTTGTTCAAAACTTGCGCACCTAGCGTTGCAAGCTCAAGCATTTCGTCATAGGTTATCTCGTTTAGCTTTTTGGTGTTTTCAACCTTGCGTGGGTCGGCAGTGTAAACACCTTCAACATCGGTATAAATTTGGCAACGGTCTGCTTTTAGTGAAGCGGCAAGAGCTACAGCGCTCGTGTCGGAACCGCCTCTTCCCAAAGTTGTAATATTGTCATATTTGTTAATACCCTGAAATCCTGCGACAATAACAATGTTCTTTTTGTCAAGCTCTGTGCGTAGTCGCTCAGTGTTAACAGTTTTAATTCTAGCGGCAGTGTGAGTGGATGTTGTTGAAAAACCTGCCTGCCATCCAAGCAAAGAAACAACAGGAAAACCTAGTTTTTCAATAGCCATTGCAAGTAAAGAAATCGAGATTTGCTCACCTGCACTAAGTAACATATCCATTTCCCTGCGAGAGTGTTTAGGGTTAATTTCGGTTGCTTTTGCGACGAGCTCGTCTGTTGTATCTCCTTGTGCAGAAACAACAACAACAACATCGTTACCAGCGCTGTAAGTATCAGTTACAATAGATGCAACATTCATTACACGCTTTGCGTCGGCAACAGAGCTGCCGCCAAATTTTTGAACTATAAGTGACATAAAATCCTCCCGTATAAAAAAGTCTACAAACCTTTATTAATTTAAAACTAGCAATCACAAACACGAATAACTGAAAGTGGTGTGATATCATTAATACTATCAAGTTTTTGACGAAGTGTGCGCTCTGTTTCTATTGGTGTGACAAAAGCAATTTCGTCTTGCGGTGCATCACATCTATTTAAAATTGTTGCCTTATCAAATGTGTTGTGTATGCTTGCTAGAGCGCTTCCTGTGTCATTTGTTTTTGCACGAACATAGAGTGAAAGCTCTTTGTCCAGATGGTCAATTACATAATCCTCAACATAATCATCCCAACCAAAATCTTTGCGACGCTCAAGGTTGTTTGAACAGTCGATAACATCGGCAACAACAGCACTTGCAGTTGGAAGTTTTCCGGCGCCCTTGCCATAAAAAACAACATCTCCAGTTGCATCACCTTTTATTAAAACGGCATTAAATACATCGTCAACACCAGCGAGTTGGCTTGATTTGTTTACAATAGCAGGGCTTACGATTGCGTAGATTTTGCCATTGTCAAGTTTTTTTGCGTTGGCAATTAGCTTAACTACACTGCCAAAGCTTTGTGCATATGCAATGTCTGCAAGAGTGATTTTCGTTATTCCCTCAGTATGAATACTCTCAGGATAAACGTGCTTTCCAAAGCATAAAGCTGCTAGTATACAAATTTTGCGACAAGCGTCAAACCCCTCAATATCGGCGGTTGGGTCTTTTTCGGCATACCCGTTATCCTGCGCAAGCTTTAGTGCATCCTCAAAGCTCATATTATCATTTATCATCTTACCTAAAATAAAGTTAGTTGTGCCATTGAGAATTCCAGAAATCTCTTCAATCTCGTTTGCGGCAAGGCATTGAGAAATCGGACGAATAATAGGAATTCCACCACCAACACTTGCCTCAAACAAAAAGTTTGCATTGTTTCGTTTTGCGGCATCAAGCAACTCTAAACCCTTAGTAGCGACAAGCTCTTTGTTAGATGTAACAACGCTTTTACCTTTGTTAAGGCAAGCCAGAGCAAAGTCAAAGGCAGGTGTAACACCGCCCATTGTTTCAACAACAACTTTAACATCGTCATCGTTTAGGATTATGTTAAAATCCTTTATAAATTTATCAGCATTTGGGTCGTTTGGAAACTCGTTTCTATCAAGAATATATTTAATCTGAATATCGTTTTGAGCGCTTTTCTTTATAATACTATCGTGATTTTTTGAAAGAATTTCAACAACGCCTGAACCCACAGTGCCGTAGCCCATTACAGCAACATACATAAATAAACCGTCCTTTTAAAAATATTTATAATTACATTATAATAAACGATAATATATTTTACCACAAAAGCACGGCGTAATAAAGAGAAAAGTTAATTTTTTTAAATTTTGCACATTAATGATTGTTAAAAACAAATTGTTGGTGTAGAATAACAATAAGAATAGATGTTTTAAAATGATAGCAAATAGAGGTGACCTAAATTGGAAACAATTGAAAGAAGACGAGGGTTTATAATCAATTTAATGTACTATGTGTCTATGCTAGGGCTGTTTTATCTTTTTGTAAAATATGCTTTTTGGCCACTTTTTCCATTGATTTTTGCGTTTTTTTTGGCAGTGGTTTTGCAAAGACCAGTTGATAATATATCCAATAAATATAAGATAAAAAAAGGTATAGTATCTGTTCTTATGGTGTTGCTTGTTTTGTTTTTAATTGGCTTGTTTATTGCATTACTTAGCAACAGAGTTATAAAGGAGTTTCACGATTTTATAGATTATGTCTCTATTCGTATAAATGATATTGATTGGATAGAGAGAACAACACGCTCGTTTGTTGCTGCTACACCGGAATTTGTGCAAAAGAGTATTTCGGTATCCGTTGAGGAGTTTTTAGCAGAGCTTAGATTAATGATGCAAGAGGGCGTAAGTACGGGCAGTTCTCCATCGATACATCTAGGATCACTTAACTTAAAATCACTTGTTTTTCCATCAATTACAGGTGTGTGGAACACCGCAAAGCAAATTCCGTCGATTTTAATTGCTGTTATAATAACGATTATTTCAAGTTGTTTTATGACCTCGGACTATGAGCGTATTTCAAGAGGAATAAAAGGTCTTTTCCCAGAGGATAAAAGATTTATGTTATCTCGTACAAAGGCAGTTTTGTTCTCGTCACTAGGCAAGCTTGGAAAAGCTTATTTGATAATTATGTTAGTAACATTCTCAGAAATGATTTTGGGTCTTAGTGTTATGAAAATCATTGGTGTTTATAAAGGCTCATATATATTTGTAATTGCAGTTATCACGGCGCTTGTTGATATTTTGCCCATTTTTGGAACAGGTTCAATCCTAATTCCCTGGGGAATATATTCAACAATAGTTGGAGATGCAAGGCTTGGAGTTTCACTTTTAATTCTTTATGGGGCAATCACTGTAATTAGGCAGGTTGTCGAGCCAAAGCTTGTAGCATCACAACTTGATTTGCCACCAGTTGCAACTATTTCTGCGATGTATGTAGGGCTTCAATTGTTTGGAATTATAGGAATGTTCTTGTTACCAATAACAATATTCTGCCTTAAAATTCTAAGTGATGAGGGTGTTATAAACCTCTCTAGCCTTAACAAATCAGGCACCCCGAAGACGGGAAAACAAGAAAAGGAAATACAAAAAATATAGCACAAGCTTTTATCTTAATAAGTTTGTAATAAATATATAACTCAAATTGTAACAATCATCTGTTAGATTTATATCTGTCAGATGATTGTTTCTTGTTTTGCATTTGTGATATGATATTTTTAATAACGAGTGGGGTGATTAAAATGTATAATGTGCTGATTTGTGATGATGACATAGCAATTCTTGATTCTATTGAAATATATTTGAAATTAGAGGGTTATAACGCAATAAGAGCAGAAAACGGAATACAAGCAATAAAAGCGGCGGCAGAAAATGAGTTGCACTGCATAATACTAGATATTATGATGCCACAAATGGATGGGCTTACTGCAACTTTAAAGCTTAGGGAGCAAAGAAATGTTCCAATAATTTTGCTGTCTGCAAAAAGTGAGGATACGGATAAAATAGCAGGGCTAAGCTTTGGCGCTGACGATTATGTTACAAAGCCGTTTAACCCGCTTGAACTTATGGCTAGAGTAAAATCCCAGATAAGAAGATACACAAGCCTTGGAAGTCTTACAGTGAACGACAATCAAATAATAACAGGCGGTATGGTTTTAGATACGCAAGCAAAAACTGTTACGCTAGATGGAGAAGATATAAAACTCACAGCAACTGAATACGGAATTGTAGAATATCTTATGAAAAATATGGGAATGGTGCTGTCTACTCAACAGATTTATGAGGCGGTTTGGAACGAGCCGTCCTATGCTACAGAAAAAACCGTAACAGTACATATACGAAGAATCAGAGAGAAGATAGAAATAAATCCTAAAGAGCCAAAATATATTAAGGTGGTGTGGGGAATTGGATACAAAATGGAAAAAAATTAGAAATAACACAATGATAAAAGTTGCAACCTTTTTGCTTGCTTGCATATTTGCTTTTTCAACATTTTATTCGGCAAGCTATATTTTATTATTTTCAGTAAAAAACAATGGTACAGTAGATTTTTCACAGGTTTTTGGAGATAAAGAAGAGCCAAAGTATACAGACTCAAAAATGTTTGCAAAGCAGTTTTCTAAAGATACAAAAATAATAAAAAAGATGATGACAGAATATAAAAGTGATGAAAATGTAAAAAGCGGTCAAGCGTTTAAAAGCAAAGAGGTAAAACTGCTAAAAGAAATGGAAGAGGACATTGCTCGTGAAATTATTGAAAGAAAAAAAACCGTTATAATCAATGCTGAGGTAGAGGATGAAAAAGGCAATAGAACATTTAAGTTTAGTGACGGTGAAACAGTCAGCAACTATGCACCGGTATTATATGACGAGACAATAGATGGTAGTGAAAACTTAAAAACAATTGATGGCAAGCAGTATTACAGAGGTTTTCCGCTTGATGCAATTGTAGTAAATGAAAAAGAAATTCGTAGTGATTATGAGAAGAGCTATAAGAACAGAATTAACCGTGAACGACTTGAATACAGTGCGCAGTACGAAAAAGATAAAAAAACAATAGAAGAGTTTAAAAACTTGAAGTTTGCAATTTTAAACAAGCGAACAGGAGAAGTTTTTACAAATATGGGCGTTGAAATAACAGCGCAAACAGATTTTTCATCCCTCATTAAAGGAACAGGTTGGGGTGTTGCTGTGCAAAACGGTGTATTGACAGGGGATAAAATAGAGCTTTATAAAAACAATTATTATGAAAATGGCGAAGGCTATAACGCCTTAACAATGCTTAGTGAAAGGTTTGACAATGACGGATTTTACGCCTGCTTTGAGATAAATGACAGTGCAAAAACTATTGTAAAGGGCGATGAATATTACAATTTGCATCAAGATTATTCAAAGAGCTTTGCAAAATTAAAAGGTATGGGGACTGTTGCAGTTGTATCCTGTGTGCTAATGATAGCTTGCATTGTTTTATCTGCCACTTTGGCAGGGAAGGTTGACGAACAAGGCAATACAATAAAAGCTAGAACAGACTGGATATACAACGATATTCACTTTGGAGCGTCTGCGATACTTGCGTTATGCTTTGCCTTAGTTATGGTAATAATATATGATAGCTTTTTTTGGAGCTACCAATTAGATGCTTTTGAAGAACAGTTTATGCTGCTAGGGGGTAGTGCTTGCGTAGCGATATCTGTTGCCTTTTTTGTAGAGTGGCTTATGTCTGTTGTTAGGCACTCAAGGTGCAAAACTTATTGGAAACATACGCTGGTATATGAAATGTTTGTGGGTAGCGGTAGAAAGCTAGGCACAGGGTTTAAAAAGTCTTATAATTCTTTAAGAGATTTATTATTGCCTCCAAAAACCAAAAATTTAAAAACTAGAATGTTTATAATAATAGGTCAGTATGCAGGAGCAAATATGGTGCTGGCACTTGTATATTCAATGCTATCGAAAAGTAGGCACAGTGTGCTAGCGTTTATTGTGGTAGTTTTAATGTTGGGGCTAAACTTATCTTTAGTTGCCCTAGCAAAAAGCACAATAAAAGCACTAGATGATATGATGGAAGTGCTAATCGAGGCAGAAAAAGGCAAGTTCGATTTTAATCTAGATGTTTATTTTATGCCAAGATATTTACAAGATTTTGCAACGCATATTGTAAATCTTCGTGAGGGTATGAAAATCGCAGTAGACGAGGCGGTAAAGGGTGAGCGAATGAAAACAGAGCTTATTACAAATGTTTCGCACGACCTTAAAACTCCATTAACATCAATAGTAAATTATGTGGATTTGTTAAAGCGTTGCGACTTGCAAGACCAAACAGCAAATAGCTATATTAAAATATTAGAAGAAAAAGCAGAGCGACTAAAAAAACTTATAGAGGACCTTGTAGAAGCATCTAAAATCTCTAGTGGTAATGTAAGTTTAGAGCTTACAAAGGTTAATTTAAATGAGCTTGCAATTCAGCTTGTGGGAGAAAACGAGCAAGAGTTAAAGGAGCTAGAAATAGAAATGCGTGTAACAACTCCTAGTGACGCTCCAATTGTTAAAGCTGATAGTCAAAAGTCGTACAGAGCAATTGAAAATCTGTTTAGCAATGTAAAAAAATATGCAATGCCAAAAACAAGAGTGTACGTTGATGTTTTTGAGAATGAAGGTTTTGGAGTAATATCAATAAAAAATATTTCAAAAAATGAGCTTGATGTGTCAGTAGACCAGTTGACCCAAAGGTTTGTAAGAGGTGACGAAGCCAGGGCCACAGAAGGCAACGGACTTGGACTGTCAATTGCAGATAATTTAATTGATTTGCAAAACGGTGAGTTTAAAATAGAGATAGATGGCGACTTGTTTAAAGCCACTGTAAAGCTACCGCTTGACAAATAAAAAAGCTAGGCGCATAACGCATTATTTGACAATTTGCACATAGTTTTGCACACAACTTATTTCAGCAAAATTACAGTTCCATTTAAGAAATTACAATTTGTAATCAATAGCATAGTAGGTTTACAATATTGTAATCATATGTAACCGCTTTTGTGTATATTTATAAAGCTTTTTTGAGTATAATAAGACTATAGTTTTTAAATATTAAATGGAGGCGGTAAAAATGAGGGAATACATCAATGATAATCGAGCAACGGTACTTTCTCGTGCAATTGTAGCAGGGGTGTTTGCAGTAACAGCAGTTATCGCCATCCTTTTTGATGATGTAACTCCAGCAACAATGCTCTGGATTTAACCGAATTAATACAATTTAATACAAATTTTAAAAGCCGGCTTTTATTAGTCGGCTTTTTTGTTGCCTTGTTTAGAATAAAAAGGGCTAAAATGACCAAAACTTTCACAGGTTTCATTATATTTTCTGTGTTGTGAAAAAGGCTGTTAATAGCACTGCTTGTATTGACCTTTAAATCAAAACTTGTTATAATATTACGACTCGCTATAGAGGATTTTTTAAAAAGTTAGGGGCAAAAAATATGATAAAAATATCACCTTCGATATTGTCGTGTGACTATTCAAAAATTGGTGAAGAGTTGCTACGAATGGAAAATTCGGGTGCCGACTGGATACATTTTGATGTTATGGATGGGCATTTTGTTCCAAACATAACAATAGGAGTTCCTATAGTTAAATCACTCCGTGAGGTGTCTGATATTTTTTTTGATGTTCATTTAATGATAAGTCATCCGCTAAAATTTGTAGACGCTTTTGCAAAGGCGGGCGCAGATTTAATCACCTTTCATCTTGAGTCTGAGTCAGATGTTAGGCAGACTGTTGACGCCATTAAAAAGGCAGGGTGTAAAGCTGCAGTGAGCATAAAGCCAAAGACCCCAGCAAGTGAGGTCTTTGAGTATCTTGATATACTTGATATGATTTTGGTAATGTCTGTGGAGCCGGGCTTTGGCGGTCAGTCCTTTATGGCAGATATGATGCCAAAGGTTAGAGAAATTAGGGACGAGTGCAATGCCCGTGGAATTGAGATGGACATTCAAGTTGACGGTGGAATAGATGATAAAAACATAAGTGATGCTGCAAGAGCGGGTGCAAATATTTTTGTTTCTGGCAACACTATTTTTTCTGCAAATGATAGTGCGCAAATGATAAGCCTTCTCAAAAAAAATGCACAGCAAGCTTATGTTGGTTAAACAACGCCTAGTTTTTCAATAGCGTTTTTGTCACAAAGGCAGTTCCAATGCTCTTTTGTGTGCGCAATTTTGGTGTTGCTCTCCGTCATACCGTCGCTGTATTCGCGTAGAATTGATTTTAACTTACCGTGATTTGAAAAGCTCTTAAAAAGCAACCGATAATCAGTTCCGTTTGAGTATAGCTTGCTTTCAGGTGGTTTTAATATTTCAGATAAAATAGCGCGTGAAGCATCAATTAAACCGTTTTCACCCTTAAATTCACAGAGAAAAACAAAGGGAGTTACAACAGGGATTAAAGCCTCTTTATCGGCATCACTTTGATATACAGTAAAATATAAAACACAACCTCCAAATGGGTCGGGGATAGCCTCTATTAGCATTTTGCCTGATGGATGAAAATCCTTGCCAAGCGTTTTATTTGCCTCTTCTAATAGTGTGTAAATAACACGCCGTGTTTCCAAATTTTTATAATCCATATCATCATATGTAATGCCAAGCTCTTCCAAGTCGTGACTAGACAGGCTTATTACTACAGTATTTTTGGATGTTGCTTCGATTTTCAAATTAACATCTCCTTTAAAACATCTTCTATATCTATAATATTATCCGTACGAGCAGTTTGCAATGAATAAAAAATGGCAAAGTAGTTTTTTATAAAGAGGTGGCTTTATGCAAGAGATAGATGTGCAAAAAATAAGGCAAGAAAATAAGCAGACAAGAGATTATATGATTGATATGCTTATTATGCTTTCGGCAACAACAATTATGGCAGTGTTTCATTATGGAATTCGCAGTTTGATTATGGTGGCAACATCAATTGCTACAGCGGTTCTTTGCGAGTCCAGTATAGATTTGTTAAGAAAAAGAAATCCTCACAGAATAGGGGATTTATCATCAATATTTACGGGTGCTGCAATAGCTTTAATGCTTCCGGCATCTGCACCAATATGGCTTGCACCAATTGGCAGTGTTTTTGCAATAGCTGTTGCAAAACTTCCCTTTGGAAATGCAAGAACCACACCCTTTGTTCCCGCGGCAGCAGGGTTTGCTTTTTTAACTCTCAGCTACCGTGAGCTTGTTTTTACCTACCCGTCAGTTAGGGCAGATGTAAAAGGACTTGTAACAGGTCAAGAGGGTTTTGTTTCGGGGATATCTGTTGCAAATATGCTAAGCCAAAAAACTTCAATAGGCACAGGAATAATTAATATGATGGATTTATTCGTTGGTAAAGTGCCAGGACCTATGGGCGCATCGTGTCTTTTTGTAATGTTTGGCTTATTTATGTATATGCTTGTAAGGCGCTCATCAGAATGGATAACTTCGGCAGGATTTCTTGCAGCTTGTTCAATTCTTGCAGTTGTTTTTCCAAGAGTGCTTACAGGGCGTAGCATTTCACTTGTTATGGAACTATCTTCAGGGGTGCTATTCTTTTCGGCAATATTCTTTATATCAGACCCAATAACTTCGCCAAAAAGTCAGATGTCAAGGGTCATTTATGGCTTTGCAGGTGGAGTTCTTACAATGATTTTTCGGTATTTTGGAGAGTTTGAAGAGGGAGTTTGCTTTGCAATTTTAATTATGAATGCACTCTCGTCGTATTTTGAAACACTTGGTGAAAAGATAAATAACAGATTAAATAATAAAGAATATAAACCTAAAGATAAAAAAGAAAAGAAACAGAAAAAGAGTAAAAACGAAAAAGATACCCCAAAAGATGAAAGGGGGTATAGCCTGTGAGAAAGCAAAAATCAAGCATAGATAAAGTAGTAAAAAAGGAAAGTGAAGCCTCAAGCTTTAAAACAGAAATGTTTACAGAAGCAATAGTGCAAAATCCAGTTCTTGTTAGCACCATAGGTTTGTGTCCTGTTGTGGCAATTAGCACAACTCTTAAATCGGCAATTTTGCTGTCGGTTATAACTTATTTGACTATGATATTTTCACAAGTTTTAACTGCAAGCTTGCTTAAAAAGTTTCCACAATGGACAAGAGTTGCACTTTACACACTTTGCGGAATGGCGATTGTTGCACCATATATGTTGTTTATGCAAAAGCTGTTTCCAGAGGATATGATAGCACTTGGAATATACTTACCACTGCTTACTATAAATCCGCTAATCACAAGGCAGTGTGAAAGAGTGGCAGTAAAAAGCACGGTAAAGCATGCATTTGTCAATGCCGTAAGCAGCGCAAGTGGATATAGCGCAGTGCTTATAATGACAGGACTTGTTCGTGAAATTTTTGGCTCGGGCAAAATTTGGGGATACAATATTTTTATAAATCACCCAGCAACAGCACTTACAAATCCATTTGGTGGATTTATTATAATTGGTTTTATGGCGGTGGCTTTGCGTTGGTACTTTAAAAAGATTGACCCACAATACGCAGAGGAGCTTGCAATACATTCAAGAACCTCGATAAAAAAATCAAGGTATAACAAAGATAAAACATCTAATGAGAAGATTGACGAAAATGAACCGCAGAGGTTTGAACCAAATAAAGAAATTGAAAAAGATATAGATAAAAAAGAAGAAAAACCAGAGCTAGAAATAAAAGAAAATCAAGTGGTTGATCAAGAGCCAGAAATAGAGAAAAATCAAGAGATAAGTGAAAAAGTAGCTGCGGAAAATAAAAAAATAGAATTTACCTCGCAAGAGCTTGAAGAGCTTATGAGCAAAAGCCTTGATGATATAATAAATGGCACTACAAATGAAAATCAAAATGATGTAGATTTGGGTGAGGAGGTGCCAGAGAAATGAGTGTAATAGTTCAGTTTTTTTCGGCGGCACTTTATATAATTTTTGTGCAAAACCTCGTTTTTAGTGGTGGTTACGGCTCTAGTGAAGCGATAAGAACGGCAGCAAGACCAAGACAACTTGCACTTTTTGCAGTAATGGTAACTTATTTTTCAACCGTTACTTCACTATTATGCAAATTGATTTGGCTTATTCCTATTTTTAAAACGGCGGACGCAACAATTGCAATTGTAACATTCACTTTGGTTTTGGTCGTAGTTTACCTTATTACAGCGCTTTTAATTCTAAAAACACTAAAAGGCTCAGGATGGAAGCAGGAAGAAAAAGATAGACTGCTACGTCAGGCTGGAGTTTCGGCATTTAATACAATAGTTTTTGCAGTCCCTTTTATAAATCAGCGCGTGGCATACACAGTGCCAGAAGCGATAGGAGCGGGCATAGGTGCGGGTGTTGCGTTTATTATTGCAACTATGTTAATACACGAGGGAATGAAAAAAATAGAAAGCAATAACGAAATTCCAAACTGCTTTAAAGGCACGCCAGCAGTATTTATGTATATTGCAATTTTAGCAATGGCGTTCACAGGATTTTCAGGCAAATCACTGTTTTTCTAGAAAAAATTTGACAAAAATAAAACTGACATCTGTAAAAAGATGCCAGTTTATTTTTTATATTTAGTTTTTAAAAGTATTTATACTGTTTCTAAAACATCTACAACAGTCCATTGGTTGTGATTTGATTTTTATTTCTAAGACTTACTATAACTCTAAAGTCTATTTTATCGTACTGGATGAGGTTTACAGGGGAATGTGAATTGATAGTTTTGTGATAATCGGAAACCATAATCTGTTTTTAATTTCTAAAACTCACCTAAACATAAAACTCCCTATACCGTACCGGATGGGGGTCACGGGGGAAAACCGACTGAAAGGGTAATAGAGGGTTTCCCCCGTGTCGCCTTTCTTTGGTTCGTTTCTTTGGCGAGCAAAGAAATGAATAGGATAAGGGAGTAAAAATAAATGAGATAGTGAGTAACAAAGAAATGAATGAGATAAAGAAAAGAATACCGTAAAACTATAAATCAACCCACACATTTATTGCCAGTGTCTAAGAGTAAAAAATAATATGCCACTAACCATAACTTCACACATTCATTACCAGTGTCTAAAAGTAAACTCACAATGTGACTAACGGTTAAACTACACACCCACTACCTGTGTCTAAAATTAAAGTTACAATGCAACCAACTACTAACCCACACACCTATCACCTATGCCTAAAACTCACCTAAACATAAAACTTACCACATCGTACTGGATGGGGGTCACGGGGGAAAACCGACTGAAAGGGTAACAGAGGGTTTCCCCCGTGTCGCCTTTCTTTGATTCGTTTCTTTGGCGAGCAAAGAAATGAATAGGATAAGGGAGTAAAAAAGGAATGAGATAGTGAGTAACAAAGAAATGAATAGGCTAAGGGAGTAAAAAAAGAATGAGATAGCGAGTAACAAAGAAATGAATGAGATAACGCGAGCAAAAAAATCAGAAAACTAGAGCAAAAAAAGAAGGCGCTCACACCTCTGTAAGCACCTTCTAGTTTAGCTTTTTTAATTTTCATCTTTTACCATTTGCATATAATCAAGCCCCTCAAACTCTAGCTTTTCATAAAGCGAGATAGCCCCTTGATTTTCTCTTATTGCCTCAAGTCTAAATCTTTTAGCTACACCATTAAATTCTTTAAAAATAAAGTTAAAAAACTCAGTGCCAAGCCCTTTGCCCTGAAAATCTTCAAGAATATAAATTTCCTCAATCCAAATGCAAAGTCCGCCAACCTCGGGGGAAAAAGTTTTTGCAAGCATTGCATATCCAGCACATTTTTCATCGTGCTCGATTATGTATCCAACTAGATAATCATCACTGCGCATCATTTCGTTGAATGTGTTTTCTTGGCACTCGTCAGAAATAGAGTGCAAAACTGCATCGGAAGAGTAAAACTCTTTTGCAAGACTCAAATAAAGATCCTTGTCATTTTTTTGTAATTTGCCTAATCATTTTTCGCCCTCCAAAAATAATATATAATCTTATAATTATATAACAAATTTAATTAAAAAGCAAAAACAAAGAGCAAGGTAAAAATCCTTGCCCCGTGTTTTATTATGATGCGTTTGTAGTAGTGCTAGAATTTGATGTTGTAGGAAGCATTTCTGAAATGTCTGTCACAGCTTCACTGGCGGCGCTTGAAACACGGTCGCCTAAATCTTCTCTTTCGCTTGCCTCGGTTGTGTTTGTGGTTGCGGTAGTTGAAACATCCCCACCATTATTTTTATTACACGCTGCAAACATAAACACGCACATAATCAGCACAGCACAAACCATAAATATTTTCTTATTCATTTTTGCACTCCTTCTTGCGTTCACATTTAAATTTGCCTTTATAAAAAATCGTAAAAAACAAATAAATGCTCCTTGACCTGTTTTTTGGTCTTTATAATTATTCCCGTTTGTGTTTTATTTATACAAAATTACTTAGTTAGTGTTCCGCCATCGCCATAAATAAGCATTAAAATTTGCTCTTCGTTTCCGGAGTCGCAGTTTATATAGACTAAAACATCATCATTTTTTACGCCCTTGCATTTAAATTCGTAGCAATATTTTTCGGTTCCTCTATCTGTTGGAATGTTTGTAAGTCTAACACTTTCAACGGTTAAAGCGTGGCTTAGATTTTCTTTTGCATTCTCAACACTTATTTTTGGAGAGCTAAATGAGCGTTCTTCGTGATTTATTAAAAAACCTCTTGCATCAAAAGATATAATCTTGCCGTCACTTAGTGACACAGAGACTTTTATAAGGTCTGTGTAACAAATTACATCATCTGTTTTGTATGCAAAATTTATTGTACAAATGCCGTCAACAACTGTATAATATGAGCTTACCATATTTTTATATCCAACCGTATCAAGAAAAGCTGTTGCACGTTCTATGGCGTCTTCCGGTGACAAAGTAGCTTGACTTGCCCACTGCGAGCCTAAAATGTAGCATAGATATCCACCGTTTTTTGTTATTGCAACTGTTTTATCTTTTGTAGAAAAAACATAGGACTTTATATTTCCGTCCTCTTCTTCAAATTTTACAAATGTTTTTGGTTCAGTGTTACAGTATTTTGATGCAAGTTTTAAAGCCTCTTCTTTTGTTATTCCTTTTTCCTTTTTTAAAATCTTTGATTCTTTTTTTAATATGTGGTCAGAAAAAGGACCATCATAAATTAGCGTTGGAAAGTCTACCATTGTTTGCTCCATATCAACAAAATTAGTTGACATAGTTCGTGGTTGTTCTTTTGAATCCTTTGCTTTTATCTGGCTTGCGGGCATATTGTGGGGAGAAATTTCTCCGTTGTCTACCGCTGTTCTAAGTGCCGAAATATTCTCAGAAAGTTCGGCAGAATAATCTAGCATTTGAAAAAGCAAATCCCTTTCTTTTTGCGTTATTTCTTCGTTGTTTGCAACCTTTCTATTTAGGTATACTGTAAAGTCGCCAACCTGTGTTAAAAATTTGTAGGTTTTTTCAAGAGTAATGTCAGACAGTGCAAGCTGGGACAGACTGTTTTTTGCACCCGTTGCATCTCTCCAGAGTGAGGCGGAAAGACTTGCAATCATAGGAGGGGTGTTTGAATAAACACCTTTTTGCAAATCAAGTTGAATGTTGTCTACATATTCTCCAAGCTCGCTTAGTGCCCGTTGTTGTTGTGCGTCAAATCGGGTTTCATATGCGTTTGCCCTTTTAGTTCCGGTATAGGCAAAAATACCTAAAACGCTCACAACGCATATTGTGTAAAGCCATGGGCGAACTTGCCTTCTGGTTAAATTTTTTATCAAGCCAAAGCCCTCCGTTTTTAAAAATTTTTATAAACGATACTATTTTTTCACAATTTATAAAAAATATTCAAACTTTAGTTTTTTCATAAAACAAAAAGTGATAAAAAACGCAGTGTTTCAGCGCTTTTTGGGGCAAATAATTTTTTAAATAGCATTGCACGCGTTGCGTGAATATTGTATAATAATATGGAATATATTATATTCCAAAAAATCAATTTTCTGGGGGAGAGATTTTGGAATGCTATTTTGACAATAGTGCAACTACAAAGGTTTGCGATTTAGCAGTTGGGGAGATTTATCCTTTGTTAACTGAAAATTACGGCAACCCTGCTTCTTTGCACAAAAAAGGTGATGAGGCAAAAGCGGCGCTAGATTTAGCGAGGGTAAATGTTGCAAAGGCACTCTCTTGCAACCCTGATGAAGTTTATTTTACTAGCGGCGGAACAGAAAGCAACAATATTGCAATTTTTGGAGCCGTGGAGGCTTTAAAACGCAGAGGAAACAAAATAATAACAACAGCAATCGAGCATCCCAGCGTTTCAAACGCAATGGCAAGGCTTGAAAGGCAAGGCTTTGAGGTTGTTCGTTTACCTGTTGATAAATTTGGCAAGATAAATGAGATGGACCTTTATAGAGAGGTAAACAGAAAAACAATTTTAATTAGCATTATGCTTGTTAATAATGAGGTTGGCAGTATTCAACCTATAAATTCAGCAAGGAGAGCAGTAAATAGAGCAGGCAGTCCGGCTCTTATTCACTGTGATGCTGTACAGGCATTTGGAAAAATTTCTGTAACACCATATGATTTGGGTGTAGATATGATTAGTGTGAGCGCACATAAGGTTCATGGGCCAAAGGGCGTAGGAGCTTTGTATGTTCGCAAAGGGGTAAGGATTGTTTCACCAGTTTATGGTGGTGATCAAGAGGATGGAATTCGTTCTGGCACATCGCCAATGCCCGCAATTGCAGGGTTTGGGGCGGCTGTAACAGAGTTTAAACAACAAGATGTAACAATGGCTAGAATAAAAGCATTTAGAGATAATTTTGTAAAACGAATTTTAGTTCTGCCCGAGGTGCATATTAATTCATCAAGCGAGAGTTTGCCCTATATTATAAACTTGTCTGTTGAGGGCATACCGTCGGAGGTAATGCGAAATGAATTGTCCTTGCGAGGTGTTTATGTGTCGTCTGGCTCTGCTTGTTCAAAAGGTCATAGAAGCAGTGTTTTAAAAAGTATGAAACTGCCAAACTCAAGGATTGACAGTGCACTTAGAATAAGCCTTTCAAGATACACAACACAAGAGGAGATGGACTATCTTGTTGAGAGCATTTTTGGGGCTAGAAACAAATTTTTAAAACTATAAAATTTTAGAAAATTTAAATACTAAGGAATTATAACAATGAAAGAAATTATATTGATTAAAAACGGTGAGTTAGCACTAAAGGGACTTAATCGTTCTACTTTTGAAGATGTTCTTATAAAAAATATGCGCCGTAGGCTATCTGCTATTGGGGAGTTTGATATTAAAAAATCCCAATCCACAATTACAATTGAGCCTAAGAGTGAAGATATTAATATGCAACAAGCCGTGGAAATACTCTCAAAGGTATTTGGCATTGCAGGTCTGTCAAGGGCGGCGGCAGCACAAAAGGATATGGATGATATTTTAAAAGTGGCACAAACCTATTTAAAAGACCTTTTGCTTGAGGCACAAACCTTTAAAGTAGAGGCAAAAAGGTCTGATAAAAAGTTTCCACTAAAATCCCCACAGATATGTAACGAGGTGGGAGGATATCTTCTTAGTAAATATCCACATTTGAAAGTAGATGTTCACAATCCGCAACTTACCGTGAACATAGAGATTAGAGATAATTATGCATATGTAAGAGGAAATCAGTTAAAAGGGGCGGGCGGAATGCCTGTTGGAACATCTGGGCGAGCGGCACTTTTAGTGTCTGGTGGGATTGATAGTCCTGTTGCTGGCTGGATGATGTCAAAGCGTGGCGTAAGCCTTACAGCTATCCACTTTGCTTCACCTCCATATACAAGCCAAAGGGCAGAGCAAAAGGTAATAGAGTTGTTGCAAAAGGTTTCAGAATATAGTGGCAGAATAACAACATATATCGTGCCATTTACCGAAATTCAAGAGCAAATAAAGGCAAATTGCCCCGAGGAATTATTCACAATAATTATGCGTAGATTTATGATGCGTGTATCTGAGATGATAGCAAGACAAGACAATTGCGGGGCATTAATCACAGGCGAGAGCCTAGCACAAGTCGCAAGCCAAACGCTTAATGCAATAGGTTGCACAGATGCAGTGTGTACTATGCCTACCTTGCGTCCACTCATAGGAATGGACAAGAATGAAATAGTAGACATTTCTAGAAAGATTGATACTTTTGATATTTCAATTCAACCGTATGAAGATTGCTGTACAATATTTACACCAAAGCATCCAAAAACTCGTCCGACGCTTGAATATGTTGAGCAAGGCGAGGAAAAACTGGATATAGATGCACTTGTACAGCGCGCATTTGACGAAAAACGAATTTTAACTGTTGGATAACAAAACTGGGAGATGGTTTTTTGAACTGCGAAATTCTAAATGTTGGCACAGAGCTTCTGTTGGGAGATATTTTAAACACAAATGCACAATTTTTATCTCAAGAGCTTGCAAAGCTAGGAATTGGTGTGCAATATGTCAACACCGTTGGTGACAACAAAGATAGGCTAAAGCGTTCTATTACTAATGCACTTGAGCATAGTGATATGGTAATAACAACTGGTGGCCTAGGGCCTACGGCAGACGATATTACAAAAGAGGTTTGCAGTGAGGTTTTTGGGTTAGAGCTTGAGCTTCATCAAGAAAGTCTGGAAAATATGAAGGCGTATTTTAACAGATTTAATCACCCAATGCCGTTGACAAATGAAAAGCAAGCGTATATACCAAAGGGTGCAATAGTTTTTAAAAATAAGTTTGGAACAGCACCAGGGTGCGTAATAGAAAAGGATAAAAAACTAATAATTATGTTGCCAGGCCCACCAAGAGAGCTTGTTCCAATGTTCAACGACCATGTTAATCCATTTTTACAAAAATTCTCAAACAGTATTATAGTGTCGCACCGTGTTCGCACATTTGGAATTGGCGAATCTGCACTGGCAGAAAAGGTAAGCAACCTGCTTGACAATAGCAACCCTACAGTTGCCCCATATGCAAAAGATGGTGAGGCACTTTTAAGAGTCACTGCAAAAGCTGAAACAAAAGAAGAGGCAGAAAAAATGATTACTCCAATTATTGACAATTTGTATTCGCAGTTTGGGAGTTTAATTTATGGTGTTGATTATGAAAACATTGAGCAAAAGTTAGTGGAACTGCTTGCACAAAAAAATATGACAATATCCATTGCAGAGTCCTGCACAGGAGGATATACATCAAAGAGAATTACAGACATATCAGGTGCTAGTGGTGTGTTTGAGTGTGGAATTATTTCATACTCAAATAGAATTAAAAATCAAGTGCTAAATGTGAGTGAAGATATTCTAAAAAAATATTCGGCAATAAGCGGTCCTGTTGCTGTTGAGATGGCAAAAGGCGCTCTAAACCTTAGTGGTGCCTCAATTGCTATAGGAATAACGGGAATAGCAGGCCCGAATTCAGACGAAACAGGCTCACCTGTTGGGCTGAGCTTTATAGCTTTGACTGACGGTAAGTCAGCGTGGGTAAAAAAGCTAGAAATTGGCAGAAACGGGCAAAGAGATTATAATCGCTATGTTACTGGATCACACGCATTTAATATGGCAAGAATGTATCTTGAAGGGCAAATTGATGAATTAGGTCTTGAGAGAATTGATTTTTAATAATAAATTAAGAGGTGTGCTAAATGGCAAAACAAAAGCCACAGGGAAAAAGCAAAAACCCTAGTAATGAGCAGACTGATAAAGTAAAAAAAGAAGTAGCAAAAGACAAAAGTCAAGATACCGTAAAAATCGAAAAAATTAAGGTCGATGATACATCCAAAACAAAAAATCAAGATAACACAAGCGAAAAACAAGACAGCCAAAAGTATGTTGAAAAAGTAGGTCAAGATGATGATGACTTTAAAAAAGAGCAAGACGATAAAATAAAAATTCAAGGAAAGCTTGAAAAAATCGTTCCAGTTGATACTGACAGCAACTCAGAAATCTTGCGAAAAGTTCTTACAATAATGAGTGGTGTAATAATTTTAGTCTGCCTTGTTGTTTTGATTGCATCAACCATAAAAAAAGGCGATACAAAGGGAGGTAGGGATGAAAATATTAACCCTGTCGCAAATTTTTCAGGTGCAAGTCAAGCGGACGAAATAGAGTACCCGCAAAAAATTCAAGAAAAGTTTAAAAAATTATATGTTGCAAATAAAGAAACAATTGGTATAATTTCTATTGACAATTTAAATATAGAAAGTCCGATTGTTCAAGCAAAAGATAATAAATATTATACAAATCATAATTTTTATAAAGCAAAATCGGCGAATGGTACGGCGTTTTTAGATGCAAGTTCTAAGGCAGATTTAAGCTCTCAAAACACAATTATCTATGCAAATAATAAAGAGGAAGATATTTTTAGTTTGTCAAAGATTTTAGAATTTAAAGACATTAGAGTTTATAAAGAAACACCCGTTTTTTCGTTCGACACGCTCTATGATAATTATAGATGGAAAATCTATGCAGTATATTCCGTTGCAACTGATGAAAAATATGACAAGAATTTTTTTGATTATACAAATCAAGATTTAATTGCAACCGATTTTGAAAACTATATAAAACAAATTGATATGCGAAAGCTCTACATAACTGGAGTTGATGTTTTAAAAACGGACAAGTTGATTACAATTTCTGTGCCTGATACCAGTGATAAAAAAACTAGCACAAGATTTGTCGTGGTTGCAAGACTTTTAAGAGATGGCGAGAGCGAAGATGTAGACTTTTCTAACACAAAAAATAATGCAAATCCATATAAGCCACAAGCATATTAAGATAAAAAGAGAAAGCAAAAATATAAAATCCGTAATTTTTTAATTACGATTAAATATTGATACCTAATCAATAAGGAGTGAGCATAATTGCCAGAAGATAACAAAGGCTTTTCAAATCCTTTTTTAAACAAGCAACAAGAGAATTCGAAAGAGCAACAACCTCAAGGGCAACCAGCATATTATCCGTATCCGCCAATGCCACAAGCACAGCTTGATGAAAATGGTCAGCCGATGCCGATGTATTATCCGTATCCGCCAGTGCCACAAGCACAGCTTGATGAAAATGGTCAGCCGATGCCGATGTATTATCCGTATCCACCAGTGCCACAAGCACAGCAAACACCACAGGTGTCGCAAAATCCTCCATCGGTTTCTTTTGAGCCTGAGCCACAACCAAGTGAGCAGGCTCAAGATGATGTGAAAACACAGCCACAGAAAAGCACCAAGGCGGAAAATGAGCAACCAAAAGACGCACAAAAGGATGACGAGCTAGAGCTTGATGGTCACAAGGTTTATGTAAGGCAACCGGTTATTGACACCACGGATTTATTAAAAAACAACATAAATGAAGGCGAAGGAGTTTTGCCTCACGATGAAATGATAACTCGTGAACCTAGAGTTGATGATTCAATTTTTTCTGCACCAACACCGGTGTATTCGCCGGAAGATGGAGCAAAACCAGAAGATAGCGCTTATGTTGAAAAAGAAGAGCCAAAAGAGGAAGACGGTAGCGATTCAGTTAGCTTTATGGATTCAATGCAAAGTCTTTATTCTGCTTTTGGCACATCCGATGTAGTCGCAGAAAAAAAGGAAAGCGTTAATGTTAGCAGTGAATCTATGCCCGATTTTACAGAAACAATAGACGCTGTAACAAACCCTGCCGAAGATGTAAAAACTGTATATTCAGTTCCAGTTCAAAAGACCTCGTCACCAGTTGAGGTTGATCCATCAATGCCTGAAATTATAAAGCCAGAGCAAAAACCGGCAGAAACTAAAATACCTGAAACTGCTGAGCCAGAAGTTAAAGCATCCCAAGACGATGAGGAAAAAGACTCTCAGTATTGGGAGTTTATGAACAACTTGCTATCTCGTTTTGATGATGGAGAGGTGCACGCAGAAATTGGAGGAAACAAGGAAGAGCAACCAACCAAGCCTGCATCCAACTTCCTAACAACTCCAAAAGAGGCAGAGCCAGACCGTGAAAATTTATCAAACTTCGGTAAAAATGTTGATAAAAAAGTAGCAGACAAAGCTGTGGTTTCAAAAGGCAAAAAAAGCATAAAAAACAACTTTGAGCCAGAAAGCTTTGAAGACGGTTTCGGCGAGTTTGGTGGCAATCAAGATTTAGAAAATACATATGAAAAAGCTCAAAAACCTAAAAAAGTCAAAAAGCAAAAGCCGCCAAAAGTAAAAAAAGAAAAAGCCACAAAGATAAAGGAAGAAGTAAGTAGGGAAGACGCAAAAGGCTTTAAAAAATTTCTTTTTACAACATTTCCGGTTAAGGGTGACACCCCAAAAGAAATAGTTAGAAAAGTGGTCGTTATTGTCTCTTTCGTAGTTCTAATAGGTTGCGCAACTTATTTTACTGGCAATTTTATTGATAAGAAGCAAAACGAAAAAGAAGTCTCAAAACTAGCTCAAATTATGGAAACAGGCGAAAATAGCGAGCAAGAATGGGCTAAAATCGAAAAGAAACATCCAAATGTAAATTTTCCAAGCGGAATGCAAACAAAATTTGCAGACCTTTATGCGATGAACTCCGACCTTGTAGGTTGGATAAAAATTGATGGGCTAGATATTGATTTGCCAGTTGTGCAAACAAAGGATAATGATTATTATCTAAAGCATAATTTTAGCAAGGAAAAAAGTCATTATGGCACCGTTTTTGCAAACTTTAATAACAATATTGATACACTAGACCTTAACACCGTTCTCTTTGGACATCGTATGCACAAGGATACACAGATGTTTACAAATCTTAGAGAATATGCAAAGCCAGAAGGGTTTTTAAAAGCACCAATAATTGAGTTTAACACACTTTATGCAAACTATCAGTGGAAGGTTTATGCAGTGTTTATAACAAACGGCTCAAGCGATGGTGACAACGGATATGTATTTAACTATGTTTTTCCAAATCTATTATATGTTGATAGAAATCAGTGGGAAAAAACATATGGCGGATATGTAAACCAAATCAACCAAAGAGCTTTGTACTTAACAGGCGTAGACATACAGCCAACAGACAGAATTCTTACCTTGTCAACTTGCACATATGAGTTTGACAATGCAAGGCTTGTTGTTGTTGCAAGAATGTTGCGTGAGGGTGAAAGTGTAGAAATCGACCCAGATAGCGTAGCAATGAACTCAAATCCACGCTACCCACAAGCGTGGTATGACAAAAAAGGCATTTCAAACCCGTACAAAGGCGCAGAACAGTGGAGACCAGTAGTTTAGCATAACAAACAGGGGGACAACTATCCCCCTGTTTATATATAAAAAGAATGGGTGTGATGAGAATGGTCGTAAATTTAATGTCGCTAGGTCTTGAAACTACACCAAAGATAGTTAAGGCACAAGAAATGATAGAGGCAACTTTAGAAAAATATCTAGATTGTAATGAGAAATTCACACAATATAATAACGAAAAATTGTTTTTGACAGAGTTGTCAAACTCGGTGAAGCAAGATGATGTGATTGTGCTTGCGACAGAGCCAGAGCTTTTTGCGCCATTCAAAAGCTTTGTTGCAAAGGCTTTTCAACTTAGAAAAAAGCCAAATAGACAAATTATAAAACTTATGAGGGCAAGCTTTCCAGAGATTAAACCAGACACAACAGAGTTCAAAAATCAAATATTAATACCGTCAGGGTCAACGCCATTGTTATCAAACGATGGGCTATATAGTGGCTTTGCAATTAAATCGAACAATCAAATTGTTCTAGTTTTGCCACTTGATATTGAGCGACTTGGAACAATTTTAGATATAGGTGTGGTTCAGTATTTGTTAAAAACGCTACCAGAAATTGAAGAGAAAAATCAAGAGCTGGAACAACAAGAGCTAGAACAGTCAAAAGACAAACAGCCGTATGATGAAAATCTTATTAAAAGTACGGTGCAAAATCTGATTGACGAGCAACTTAGCTTTGCAATAGCGCAAACAACAACGCTTGATTTTATTTACGCATTATCAAATGATATTGTAGATTTATCAAAGGTGATTGATTTTTCAGGTTACTATGTAGAAAAGGGGCAAATGCCACCTAGAGAATATGCTGTAAATCTTGCTAGAGGTGCAAAGCAGAGTAGCGATTCACCAATTGGAGCGTGCCTTTCTCAAGTGTTTACCACGTCAAAACAGGACGGAGAAACCGAGATGTTTGTTTATGTTTGCATAGCAAATGAGCAACAAGCAAATGCAGTAAAGATGTTTGCAAAAGCAGGAGAAACACCACCACAACTTGTTTTTTCTGCAATAAATGAACTGTTTAAGATGGTGCAGTCGTGGGCAAAAACTGGCGAGCTTTTTCCGCCACCACCTACAAAATCAGCCGAAGAGATTAAAGAAGTGCAAAAAGTAGAAAAGGATAAAGAGAAGAAAAAAACAAAAATAATAATTGCAACAATACTCTTAATGTCTGTAATTATTTCAATAATTATCGCAGTTTTTTTCAGCGACATATTTAATATACACGGCTCACTTGCTCAAAAAGAGCAAACACAAATAGGAATGATTATAAATAATCAAAACTTTTTTGATATAAATGATTTGCTTTAGCAATAAAATAAAAAGACCTCAATCGAGGTCTTTTTTTATTTGTTACACCCGGCGTTAATGTATGTTGAATAAAACAAGAATATTGAAAAAACTGTTGCAATGCAGTACAAAGTTATTATCTGTGAATTATAAAATCCAACAATAAAAATTAAAATAGCAATGGAAAAAAGCAAATAACCAGTTGCTTTACATATTTTTTTAGCGTCATACTTTTTGTGATACATTTCTTTTTCTTTTGGCGTCATTGAATTATATTTTGGGAGCAAAAACAATCCTTTACCCATAAAAAATGGAATAGAAATAATTATAAGCATACCAGAAATTATAAATGCCGATATCACCAAAATCACCTCATAAATTTTCGCAAAGAGTGGCAAGCTCTGTCATCGACAGTTTTTCAGCGCGAACATTGGTTTCAAGTCCCGATTTTATCAAGGCACTTTCAACCTGCTGTTTAGGCAGTCCCATACCGGCGCTTATAGAGTTCAGTGCCGTTTTTCTTCTTTGTGCAAAAGCGGCTTTTACCATTTTAAAAAACTTCTTTTCGTCTGTTAGCTCAACTTGTGGTTCTTTACGAACATCGAGTCGTATAACCTTACTATCAACATTTGGTGCGGGCATAAAAGAGCCTCGGGACACATCAAACAATTTATATGCCTGTGCGTAATAATCAACAGCTACAGTAACAGCTCCAGCCTGCCTGCTACCCACTTTTGCACACAGTCTGTCTGCGGCTTCACTTTGCACCATAACAGTGATGCTCTCTATGTTTAGTCGACTTTCAAGCAACATCATTATTATAGGTGATGTGATATAGTAGGGGAGATTTGCACAAACAATAACATTCATCCCAGAAAACTTTTCTTCAATAAGCTTGTGTAAGTCGATTTTCATAACATCAGCATTTATGACTTCAATGTTGTCAAAATCGCTAAGCGTCTCATCTAAAATTGGCAAGAGCCTAGAGTCTATTTCTATTGAAACTACTTTTTTTGCACGGGTTGCAAGCTCAGCTGTTAAAACTCCAATCCCTGCTCCAATTTCAATAACTCCAACATCCTCGGTTGCACCTGCCATTTCTGCCATTTTAGGACAGATGGAGGGATTGATTAAAAAGTTTTGCCCAAGAGATTTTGAAAAAGAGAAACCGTGGCGTGTTAGAACATCTTTTATTTGACCAATGTTTGATAAGTTTTGCATATAAAAACTCCTGATAATAGTTTGTTAGTTTATTGTACCATAAACTAAGAGTGTTTGCATTTAATTCCAAGTTTTAGATAAAATGTTTTTAAAAAATAAAAAGGCTCCCGAAGTCGAGAGCCTTTAAAAAATCAAATATAAAATTATTCAGCAAGAGCCTTAACTTCTTGATATTTTGCAAGGTCTGTATAAAGCTCGCTTGTGTATGGATTACGCTTTGTTTTAGCAACTTTGTAAATCATATAAGCCAATACACCAATGTTAAATAGTAGTGCTGCAAGGCTGAAGATGAACATTGCAGTAGTATTAACATTTGCACCACCTGCAATAGCAGTTACAGTGCCATTCTTAAACTCGATTCCTTGTTCAACAGCCAGTGCCTTGAGTTGTGAGCCTGCAATTGAGTCAACTGCGAAACGACCTTCATCAAGGAAAGCTGGGAATGTTTGAGCAAACATACACCATAAAGCAAGAGTGTGAGCACGGTGTTGTAGCCATGCGCCCTTACCAACAGTGAAAGCACAAAGTGTTGGAGCAAGCAATAGAGCAAATCCGCAGTACCAAGCGTGGCCAGGCAAGCAGTTGTAAGTATATGCAAAGTTCCAAAGGTCATAAGCTATAATCCAGAACCATAGCATATCAGGCCATAGCATATCTTTACTTGAGTCTTTAGATGTTTTTTTCTTAATGCAAATGCCAAACCAACCAGTAATTGTAACAATGTTAATAATACCAGCAATGGCATTCATATAGTTCCAAGAACCACCTATGTAGAATTGAACTTGGTTGTTAAGTGCCTCAACAACACCAGCAGAATATTTCATTCCAACTTCAAAATCACGAGCAACAGCCTCAGCGATGTTGATAGCAAGAATAAGTGGTGGGAAAGCTAAAGCCCATTTTTTATCGCTAAGCTTCCAATGCTCCCCTGTTTTTTTGTTTGTGCCCTCTAAATGTCTGATGCACCAAAAGCCGATACAACCAGCAGTTGATGAGTAGACTTTTGCAAGATGGAACCAGTCCATATAAGTGGTATCACGCATAACGGTCAACCATACGATTGTAAGTATTGTTGGTAAAATAACGAAAGCTGCAAATCCAACCCATTTAAACCTACGAGTGACTTCATTAAATCCAAATAAAGTAATGAAAACACCAATCCAAACGAGCCAGACAAGACCAGTACTTACGCCTGACGCAAAAGTAAACATAAGATGTCATTCCTCCAAATTTCTTTTTATAATTTCTATATAGATTTTTAAATCTATATAAAGATTATACTGATTTATTGTACAATTGTCAATGATTTATCAAAGTTTTATTAATAAAAACTTTAAGAATTATTAACTGAAAATTTACTTTGTTTTGTATATAATACCATAAAAAATTAAGGAATTGTAGAAAAAACTTTATCCCACGAAATAATAAAGTTGCAAAATGGTGTGTTTGGTGATTTTGACGGTTTAACATAGCTTACTATATCGTTATTAACGAAACTAAGATTAATAAAATCGCCTAAAAAAGCATCGTATCTTTCAATGGATTTAAACCTCTTTATATTAAGGTCGTAAAAAACAATTCTTTGAACTTGATTGTTCAAGTTTTCAGCAAAGATTATTTTTGTTTTGTCAGGGCTTACAGCAAAGCACTTAATGTCGTTGATTGAAATTCCCATTAAAACGGATTCGGTGTTTTCGACAAGGTCGTAAAGCGTCATTGTAGCTTTGTCGATTAAAAAGTCACCACATCTAATATAATTTTCTTTAAAATCTCCGTCAAAAGTTCTAAGCACTGTATTTTTTGAATTGTTTTTAGTTTTGGACATTAAACAAAAGGAGCCGGACTGATGGTTTTTTGACTTTTGAAGATAAATAATTTCATCTTTATCTTGGCGAACGAACTCGTCAACAACTTTACTTGCAATTAGACTTGACGGTGTGTTTCGGTCTTTTTTAGAAAAAACATCTGCGCCATAAAATTCGCTTGATTGCTTATAATTTCGAGAAGATACAAATAAAATTTGATTGTCATAAGAATTTATAATATCGTCATCGACAATAAAAAAATCGTCGCGCGGTTTTCCCGTTTTAATAGAAATTGCTTGATCATTTGGGTTTAAAACTTTAGACACTTTTTTTGTTTTGCTATTAACCTCAAAAATCATAGAATATTGTTTTTTGAAACTAAAAACATTCTCGCTATTAAAATCAACAAACAGTAAAAAATCTGCACTGCCATCATAGTTTTTTGGCGCATTGCAAAGCTTGAAAAAAGCGTAGCTATACATATTTTTAGAACTAAGAGAAACAAAATTACCATAGCCTATAGTTTTACCATTGCGGGTAATGTAAGACATAGTAACGGGAATCTTTTGACCGTGACAGTCAACAGTTAGTTCCATTTTTTTTACATTTTTTACTTTTGAAAAATTACCATAATTGTAGTCGAAAAGTTCTACATCCTTATTAGGTTCTATAACATAAAAAACATTGTCAATATCGCTTTGGATAAACGGATATTGGCTTTCTCTATCATAACTTGCAAGAGAGGTATAAAGGTCTTTTTGCTGTGCGTTAATGTTCACGGCAGGGCCTAAATAATCATACATATGTGGAAGGTTATAAATAAAAGACATATAAATAAGAAAACTAGCGGCGATAAGCATAGAAATTGTTATTGCCCATTTGATATGTGAGTTTTTCTGGTTTTCCAAAATTATGCCTCCTCAATTTTAAGTATTGAAATGAAAGGCGAGTTAGATTAAAACTCGCCCACTAAAATAAAAGGTTATAAAAATTTGTTAAGAAATGACTGTCGAACCGCTATTGTTTGCAGGAACAAGTGCAATATAACTTTTACCAACATTAAGTTTTAGCTCAGAACCGTTTTGAGAATACATCTTAATCATACTACTAGGGTTGTTTCCTTTTTCCCAGGTAATGTCTTCATAGCTTCCGTTAGAGGCAACAACACCTTTGCCACCGCTTAAATTCATATCAATGCACCCAGCTGAATTTAAAACAGTATATGATGGAAAGTACAGAATAATAACATTAGCGACTGCCATTTGCTTGCCATCTGCGTCAACCATTTTGTTAGAGTTTAGGTGATTATAATATAGGTTGTCGCTACTATTATAATTAAAGGTATGGTTATATCCCTTTGAAAAAGACATTTTAATGCTCTCGCAAGAGCCTTTGCTGTATGTTGATTTAGTTGAATTAAATTTAAAAGGAGTGGAGTGTGAACTTTGGATATCACTACGAATAGAAAGGTCAGAAATAGCTTGTTTTATATTTTTTCCGGTTGTGTATCCAGTATGTTCTTTTGCAACTTTTCTTGACGAATCACGGGCGAAATATTTTGCAAGATTTTTGCCGTCAATGGTTTTCATACTGCGATTTTGGATTGCACTATAAGCATATTCACTACCGCCCCAATGTACAAAAACAGAGTCAAATCCCTCAGCAATTTCAACGAAATCGTGCCTAGCGCTACGAACAGAGCCGACCTTTGGGATTTCGTTAACATCAGAATAGAGCCAAAGCATACGGGTGATTCCAGCCTCAACAAGACCTTCAATCACAATGTCAGGAGTACAAAGACCCCACTGTGGCCTTGCAGCAGGTGCATTGTTAACGACAATAGCTATCGGACGCTTTCCAACGGCGTCGGCACTTAAATTGCTCTCACCTGTCAAGGGGTTTGCAATAGTTGCGGAAGCGGATTGGTTTTTACGCTTGGATTCGCCACTGCTGTTATTATCATCCTTATTTTTACTTTTATTACATCCAAAAGAAAAAAGCAACAAAAGCATTAGAATGAAAGCTAAAATAGATTTTGCATTGATTTTTTTCATAAAAACGACCTTCTTGTCTGCCAGACAGATGTGCCAGCGTGAATTTTATTTAATTTTATTATACTACAAGTGGTAGTTTTTTCAATAGGATAAGAAGAAAATCAACTAGTAATTTTTGATAAACTTAAACAAAAACTATTGCTAATCAATTAATAATGTGCGAATGATAGATATGTGTTGACACTATAAAAATAATTTGTTAGAATTGTAAAGTATTTTAAATAATATATCTGCCTCCTTAGTTAAATGGATATAATAAGCCCCTCCTAAGAATAAGTTATAACGACCGCCTTTTGAGGAAAAGTGATTGACAACGAGTTAATCTAAGCCTAAAATTG
>JAAYPE010000079.1 GCA_012519975.1 Clostridiales bacterium | reverse complement strand
CACAAAACGCAAGAAAACCTCAAAAGTCTCGTGATGAGGTCAGGCGGGAGCAAGCTCTAAAAAGAAGACAACAAAAAAGGAGAAAGCAAGCAGTCTTTTATACTTTCTCCTTCTTGCTTTTAATTGTTGTAGGGATAATTTTGTCGCTAACAGTATTCTTTAAAGTAGAAAAAGTTACAGTCGTTGGAAAAACTATTTACGACAATGAAAAAATAATAAAAACTAGCGGCATAAAAATAGGTGACAATCTGTTTTTGACAGATAAGCAAAAGTCTGCTGATAGAATAAAACAGAGCTTGCCCTATATTGGTGATGTTAAAATATCAAACAAAATACCAGATGAGATAGTTATTGATGTTAAAAAAACATCAGAAAAATGTGCGGTGAAAAATGGCGAAACATATGTGCTGACAAATGAGCGTGGAAAAGTTTTGCAAGTTGGCGTAACGGATATAGACGAAAAGCTTACTATGATTTTTGGTGGAGATGTTAAAAAAGCGGAAATCGGAAAAAATATTGAGTTTAAAAACAAAGAAACATATGACCTATTAGATGAAATTATGAGTTTGGTAAAAAAATATAATGTTAAAGATATTACACAAGTTGACATATCTGATAAAATGGATGTTAAAATAGTATATCAAGATAGAATAGATTTGTTGTTTGGCTCGTTTTCGCAGATTGACAAAAAGATGAAATTTGCAGTTGAAATAATTGAAAAAGAGGACGAGCGTAGCAAAAATCAAGAGGGTATAATAGATTTACAAGGACTAAGTTCAGATAAAGGCGGAAAAGATAAGGCGTATTTTAGGCAAAAGGATGAAAAAACAACAGCGCCACAAACTCCAAACACGGATAGTGCAAATCAAGAGTCCGATGAGTAATTTTGTAAAAATATGGCGAATTATTTTATTTAATATTGAAGTTTGTGTATTTGTATATAATTTTTAATTGTAAAGGTTCTTGAATTTTAACATAAAGCGTGATAAGATATCTTTGATTGAATTGTTAAATTTAAAATACCAAAGTTGTATTTATTTTTAATTACTACAATTTTATATATTTTACATATTTTTAGGGGGACGCTCAAATGGGATTTGAAATGGCAGCTGATTTTGAAAGCGTAGTGCAGATAAAAGTTATTGGTGTTGGCGGTGGCGGTGGAAACGCTGTTAACCGTATGATTCGCTCCGATGTTAGAGGGGTTGAATTCATCTCCGTTAATACGGACAAGCACGTTCTTTTGCACTCCCAAGCTACGCACAAACTTCAAATTGGGGAAAAAGTTACAAAGGGGCAAGGTGCAGGTGCAAGACCAGAAATAGGGAAAAGAGCAGCAGAGGAAAGCCGTGACACCTTATCCGACGCACTCAAAGGTACAGATATGGTGTTTATAACAGCTGGTATGGGTGGCGGAACAGGTACAGGTGCCGCTCCAGTTATTGCATCTCTTGCCAAAGAAATGGGAATTTTAACAGTTGGCATAGTAACAAAGCCATTTGATTTTGAAGGCAAACACCGTAT
>JAAYPE010000078.1 GCA_012519975.1 Clostridiales bacterium | reverse complement strand
GATGCAATAACGGGTATTTCAACATTTTCTGAAATTGCTTTTGTGATGTCTAAATCATATCCATTTTTTTGGCCATCACGGTCCATACTTGTTAAGAGGATTTCTCCGGCGCCTCTTTTACAAAGCTCCTTTGCCCACTTCACAGCCTCAATACCTGTAGGCTTGCTACCTCCGTTTATGTATACTTCCCAGCCAGAATCAGTTTTCTTAACATCGATAGCACAAACAATTTTTTCACTGCCAAACTTGAAAACGGCGTCATTTATAAGCTGTGGATTTCTTACAGCTGCAGAGCTTATCGAAACTTTGTCTGCACCTGCATCTAGCAGTTTTTCAATGTCTTCTATATTAGAAATTCCCCCACCTACTGTTAAGGGAATTGATATTGCACTTTTAACATCTTTTACTACATCAAGAATTGTTGATCTGCCTTCATTTGTGGCGGTAATATCGAGCAAAACAAGCTCATCTGCACCATTTTGGTTATATGCACAGGCACACTCCACGGGGTCACCTGCATCACGCAGATTGACAAAACTCACCCCTTTTACAACTCTGCCGTCTTTTATGTCAAGACACGGAATAATTCTTTTTGTGCTCACTTGTACCACTCCTTACACAAATATAAAGCTTTAACTCAAAATAAAAATAAAAAATAACACCAGCACTTTTGTGTTGAGCATTAAGTCACCTTTATTTAAAAACAATACTAAAAGTGTTACTCACTTTAAAATAGTATTGCGATTGATTATTATCGCAAAGCTATTGCCAAATTCTGATGAAAAAACAATTAAAATTGCCCTATTGAATTTAGTTTGAATAAGATTTTAACACATTTATAACCATTGAGCAAGAATTTTTTAAATTATTTTTATTTTATTAATATTTATTTTATAGCAAAATAAATGAGATGAGCCTGATTTTTTTTTAAAAGTTTAATTTATATTTTAATAAAAAATGAGACTCATTTTTAAACAACGAGTCTCAAAAACATATTATTTTAATCCATTTATTAAACGAAAATGGTCTCTGTAAATTTTGCGAAGCTGGACAGGCTTTGTGCGAGGTAAAAATCCACCAACAATTTGAAGATGGTCTAGCAATGTATCATCATATATGTGCCAAATTCCTTTTTGATATTTCCCTTTTGCGTCATAAACATCGATTGATGGCTCTTTTAGTGGTGCTCTTGATGAAAATGTAGGAACGCATCCATCGTTTGCAAGCCATCTTTCATCAATTTTTATATCGTTAAATGTGTTTTCTTTGTATTTGCCCATTGATTTTGAAAAAGGTCTAAAACAACAGTGCATTGATAGCATAGGTGTTTCTTGACGCTCTTTTGTAAAAAACTTTTGGCTTGTTTTTCTGCACGGAAACGAAAAATAATAAATGCTGTCAACACACTCAATTTTTTCGTTCACCTCTTTTGCGCCCATTAAAGAAACATCATAATAAACAGTATCCTTACTTGCTATAACATCTTTTTGAATGTCCTTATTTATAGGACTTTTAGTGCTTTTACCATCTTCAAATCCATTAAGATTCCATTGTTCCATTTGAAAATCCCAAAACTTTGCAAGTGTTCCACCTGTAAAATTTGCAATATATGTCGTCATTTTTTCAATAGTATCTACCGGCTTTTTAAAAGAATACATAAGCGTTGTGCCCTCGTGAACACCCGCCATAGTCGTTATGCTATAAATCCAGTCTGCTTTGCCACCTGTAAAAAGTGGAGAAATTTCATCTTTTGGTGTTACCTCAACCTCTTGAGCATTCCCCTGTGTCATAAGCGTTGCTAAAAGGCGAATTGTTGCAGCACCGTGACTGTGCCCTACAAGATTTACCTTTTTTTGTGCTCCCCAACCCTCAAAAACAGGCTTGCTATATGTTCTACCAAATCTTTTATGCCCGTATTTTTCTGAGTGTGCTTTGCCGTAGTCAACTGTTCCTCCAACAAGTTGAGCGTAAAGCTCACAAGCCCTATCCCAAGCACTTGATACTGGCCCAACACCCGGGTTATAAACTTCAAATCCTTCTCCCTTGAGATATGCAGTTAAATCACCCGACAGCATTCCCCAATATGGCAATAAATAATCGTTTAGCATCACGCCTTTTCCAAAGCCTAGCATCCCGTGCACCATAACAAAAGGATAATTTGTTTTAAACTTCATTGTTTTTTCCTCCGAAACTTATAATTTTACAATTCCGAACTAAATTTTCGCATAGAGACATTCTACTATTACTAAGTAAAACGGTCAATAATGTTGAATGTAGAAAATATGTGCCAAAATTTTGTCAATATTCACAAATTATTCACAGCGATATCTAAAACTGTTCATAAATCAAAAAAGAGTTGCCGTAAGTAACAACTCTTTTTAACTATGCGATATTTAATTATACATATTTTTTGACAACCCATCTTGATTTCCGAGGCTTGTGAATAAATATCTCAACGCATCTCCAAAGGATAAGCGGTCAACACCATATTCTGCTGTCAAATTGTACTGTGCAATCATCTCACCATCAACTAAAAAATCGACAGTTCCTAATACTTGACCTTTTTCAATCGGTGCTTCTACATCAACTGAAAGATTTACCTTTTGCTTTATTTCGTCTTTTTTGTTTGCCTTTACTAGAACATTTTCTGATTTTGGGATTGTTGGGGTAATTGTTTTTTGTGTTCCGTGAAGCACATTAACATTTGTTATTAGGCTCATATCAATTTCGGGCTGAATTGTTGTGTAATTTGCAAATCCCCAGTTTAGCATTGCTTTTGCTCCTTCAAATCTGTCTGTACTATTAGCAGAGCCTAAAACAACTGCGATTAGATGTGTTTCTCCCCTTTTTGCCGTTGCCGAAAGGCAGTGACCCGCCTTGCTTGTTGTTCCTGTTTTAAGACCCGTTGTGCCCTGATAAAACCGCACAAGCTTGTTTGTATTCACAAGCTCCGTTTCTCCGCCACGCAAAGTGTCCATCCATACCGTTGTATAGTTCGTTATTCTTTCGTGATTTATAAGCTCTCTTGACATCAGCGCAATATCATAAGCTGTTGTTAGATGATTTTCCGTTGTATCATCAAGACCTGTGCAATTTTCAAAAAATGTGTTTTCCATTCCCAGTTCTTTTGCTCTGTCATTCATCATAACCACAAATCCCGCCTCGCTACCTGCTATGTGGTCTGCAAGAGCTGTGCAGGCATCATTTGCACTCCCTATCGCCGTTGCCTTTAGCAAATCATCTACTGTCATTGTTTCACCCTCTTTTAGCCATATCTGAGAGCCACCCTTTGCAGTTGCATCAGGGCTTGCAGTTACAGTATCTGACAATGCTATTTTTCCGCTGTCAATCGCCTCTGTTACAAGCAACATACTCATTATTTTTGTTACAGACGCAGGATATAATTTTTCGTTTTCATTCATAGACATCAAAACCTTGCCTGTCGAGCAGTCCATAAGAACAGCTGATTTTGCATTTACCTGCACTGGCATTTCTTCTGCCGATACAAAGATTGTCATCGAGCTTATAAAAACTAGCGCTAAAATAGTTGTTGATATTGATTTTATTCCTGTTTTCATACAGTACACCCCCTTTTATAGATATTAAGGAGCAAAATAAAATATTACCGTATTTTGATTGAAAATATATTTAAGGTGTCATATAATATAAAGGTTATTATAAATTTATATGGGGCTAATTTTTATGAATGTTTATTTTTATACTCTTGGTTGCAAAGTTAATCAATATGAAACTCAAGCTCTTTGCGAAAAGCTTAAAAGTGCTGGATACAGTATTTGCCATAGTGCAGACATTGCCGACATAATTATTGTAAACTCTTGCACTGTAACTGCTGTGAGCGACCAAAAAACAAGGCAAGCAGTTCGAAAATTTAAAAGAAATAATAAAGACGCTATCGTTGTTTTGACTGGATGTATGCCACAGGCTTATCCTAGCAAATCGCTAGAGCTTTTGAGTGCTGACATTATTATGGGCAACCGAAATAATGATGACATACTAACCCTTTTAGATGAAAAACTTAAAAAGGACGAAAGAGTTGTTTCTATTATAAAGCACGAGAACAGCGATAAGTTTGACAACCTTGGGATTTCATCTTTTGATGAGCGTACGAGGGTGTTTGTAAAAATTCAAGATGGTTGCGACCGTTTTTGCTCTTATTGTATTATACCAACCTCCCGTGGACGCTCTCGTTCAAAACCGTTTGACAAGCTAAAAACAGAGCTTGAAAACATTGCAAAAACTGGATACAAGGAAGTTGTTTTAGTTGGTATAAACCTCTCTTGCTATGGGGCTGATACAAACTCTAGTCTTTGTGATGCGGTGGAGCTTGCTTGCTCTTTTGACAGCTTCGAGCGTGTGCGTTTAGGCTCTCTTGAACCAGACCATTTAACTGACGAAGTGCTAAAGCGATTGTCAAAAAATGACAAATTATGCCCGTCATTTCACATATCTCTTCAAAGCGGGTGTGACCAAACTCTTAAAAGAATGAACAGGCACTATACCACTGATGAATATTATAATCTTTGCAACAAAATCAGAGAAAACTTTAAAGACGCTACTATAACCACTGATATTATGGTTGGTTTTCCGCTTGAGAGCGACGAGGATTTTAAACAAACCATTGATTTTGTAAGTAAAATTGGGTTTGAAAAAATTCATACTTTCCCGTACTCTGTTCGCAATGGCACAAAGGCTGCCAACATCACACCTCAAATCGCAAAATCAGTTAAAGACGAACGTTGTAAGAAAATGATTTGCACAGGTGATAAAATTCGTAGCAGTTTTTTTACATCACAAATCGGAAAAACTGTAGAAATTCTATGCGAAACTCATATCGACGGCTATATATATGGATACACAAAAAACTATACTCCAGTAAAAATAAAGCACGCTATTGACTTACACGGTCAACTAAAAAAAGCAAAAATTACTGATGTAGATGGTGATTATTGCGTTGGAGTTTTTATCTGATTTTTTTAATTTAGTTGAACAATAAAAATTATTGTGTTAAAATGTTATCAATTTTTCACAGGAGATGTTATAAATGATTTCTATAGTTTATTTTAGCGAAAACGGTAACACTAAATCACTAGCTGAAGTTGTTGCCACCGGTGCTAGAAAAATCGAAAATACGAAAGTAAATGTTTTTTCTATTGACGATGTTGATTATGATTGCTTGCAAAAAAGCGACGCCGTTATTATCGGTTCACCCACACATTATGCAAACACTTGTTGGCAACTCAAAAAATGGATTGACGAATTATCCTCATACAATGTTAATTTAGAGGGTAAAATTGGTGGGGTTTTTGTAACTGCACAGTATGTTCAAGGCGGTGCAGACATCGCAGCACTAACACTAATTCAGCATTTAATGGTTAAGGGTATGCTTGTTTACTCTGGAGGTTGTGCAATGGGCAAGCCATATATTCACCTCGCCCCTGTTGCAATAAACGGTAACGATGAGTTTAATGCATCACTGTGTGATACCTTTGGTCAAAGGGTTGCACAAAAAGCGTTTGACCTTTTTTCAAAATAAAATAGCGCAAAGGGATGCAGTGTCAGTAGCACTACATCCCTTTTAAAATTTTTATTAAATTATAATTATATTTTCTGTCATTTCCATACCACACGGAAGAGTAGTCGGCATAGCCAGCGTATATAAATCCGTTGCCCTACTCTCAAGCTCAAAAGCTCTTTTTGCCCTGTCATCAAGCGATTTAATTTGTGACGGTTTCATAATTATAGGCAGTGTTGCTGTGTTTTTTGCAAGCTTTAACATCTCTTGACCTTTGTCATTAAAACCTAAAACCCTTATGTATGGAACCCCACCTTTACTATCGCTTTGTCTTATATTTAAAAATAAAGACATTATTATCCGCCTTATTCTAGAGTGGGTATATCTTTTTGTTTTGATTTTATCATACAATTCATCAATCGTTCTTGATGTTTTTACACAGTTTGCAATTCGATTTTCAAGCCCCTCTGAAACATCCGGAACAAGCTTGATATCAAAAGGGTCCATCATACGAAGCTTTGATAAAATAGGTGCTTCCATCCCTTTAATGTCTACTGGTGCTTTTCCAAGCCCCATTTGCTCACCTATCAAGTCTGACACACTGGTTGGAACAAAATCAAAGCAACTAAAACTGCCCTCTACAATATACTTTCTAATTTGTGATGCACTTAAAAATTCATCACTTTGATTTTTAGAATCGTGATTTACTCCTATCCTTTTTATTGGGTTTGGAGTTATTTTTGACTTGATTTCGTTTAGAGCTTTTATATATTCAACACCTAAAATATCATTAGAACGCCCTATCATTTCTGCTTTATCTTCTCCGCAAATGTCTGCAATTGCTTTTTGCCTCGCTGATGGATAGCTCATTTTTAAATCTAAATATTTTTTTGTAAGCTCTATTGTTTTTGGCATAACTGCAACTTTTGCAAGCTCCTCAAGCAAAGGTAAGCTCGCACTCTCGCTACCAAAGCTTAAAAAATCAACAATCCCTAAGGAGTTTAATGTTTCAACCCCTCCCCTTGCAAATCCTTCTGCCGAAGAAAGGGACCAAGCCAGAGGAATTTCCACAACCAAATCGGCGCCACACATCAGTGCAGATTTTGCCCTAGACCATTTATCCATAATAGCAGGCTCGCCACGCTGAACAAAGTTGCCACTCATTGCAACCACAATATGAGATGCACCTTGACCTTTGCACTGGTCAATCATATATTGATGTCCATTGTGAAAAGGATTGTATTCTGCAATTATTCCGTGTGCTACCAAAAAAACACCCCCATACTTGACAGCTTTTAACTTGTCAATATAACTAAAAATTTCTGTGAATTATTTATTAAAAATAAGGTTGAATTGAACTGCACTATAATGTATAATTGTTTAAGTTGATTTCATTATATATTAGTTTGTGTTTTGTTTCAAGCTACTAGTTATTATATTTGGGGGTATTTTTTTATGAAAATTTTAGTTATCAACGCGGGAAGTTCCTCTCTAAAATACCAATTACTTGATATGACTGACGAGTCTGTAATTGCAAAAGGTATTTGCGAGCGTATTGGAATTGGCGGACATATTGAAGGTGTAACAAACGAGGGATGCAACTTTTCTTATGACATTGATTTGCCAAACCATACAATCGCTTTTTTTGAGGTTAAAAAAGCACTTACACAGGGTGAGTGCAAAGTTATTGACAGCCTTGATGAAATCGCCGCTGTTGGCCACAGAATAGTTCAAGGTGGAGCAACTTTTACTCACAGTGTTCTTATCACTGAAGAGGTAGAAAAAGAAATTGGTGAGCTTTGTGAGCTTGCACCTCTTCACAATCCTGCACACCTGCAAGGAATTCAAGGTTGCACTGAAGCTTTTGGAAAGGACAAGCCACAGGTTGCAGTTTTTGACAACGCTTTTCATAACACAATGCCACCTGAGGCATATATTTTTCCTATTCCTTATGAGTATTATGAAAAATATAAGATTAGAAGATATGGGTTTCACGGTTCTTCACACAAATTTGTTAGTGCAAGTTGTGCACAGCAAATGGGCAAAGACCTCAAAGATATTAAGGTAATCACTTGCCACCTTGGCAACGGTTCTTCAATAACAGCTATTAAAGATGGCAAAGTTATTGATACAAGTATGGGGCTTACACCACTTGATGGGTTTATTATGGGTACACGCTGTGGAGCAATTGACCCTTCTGTTGTTACCTTTTTACAAATGAAAGAGGGCTGGAGCAGGGAAGAAACTTGCACAGTGCTAAACAAAAAGTCTGGACTTCTTGGTGTTTCTGGGGTATCGAGTGATATGCGTGACATCAATGAAGCTTGCAAAAACGGTAACGAGCGCGCTATGCTTGCACGCAAAATCATAGCATATCAAATTCGTAAATACATAGGCTCTTATGTTGCTGCAATGGATGGTGTTGACGCTATTGTGTTTACCGGTGGAATCGGCGAAAACTCCGAAAAGCTCAGAGCTGATATCTGTAGCAATCTTAGCTATCTTGGCATTAAGCTTGATGAAAAAGCAAACGATGAATTTATTCGTGGCAAGGGCGGAAAAATTTCTACAAGCGAATCAATGGTTGATATTTATGTTATTCCTACCGACGAAGAGCTTGTAATCGCAAGGGATACTAAAGATATTGTAAACTCTCTTAATTAATGCAGTTAAAAATGCTTTTTGAAAACTCATTTAATTAAATAAAATTGTTTTGCAAATTCTCTTGGATAAATAATAAAATCAAAACTCCTTTGAAAATTCAAGGGAGTTTTTTTACTGCAAAAAACCTCTATCAAATTGACAGAGGTTAAACTGTATTTATTTGTTTTGTTCATCATCGTCAAAGCCTTCTGTACTTTCCTTCATAAACAGCACTTTAACTGTCATTATTATCAATTGAAAGTCTAGCCTTAGCGAATAATTTTCAATATACATCATATCAAGCTTTAGCTTATCATACGCCGTAGTATTATATTTGCCATAAATTTGAGCATAGCCTGTAAGCCCAGCTTTTACCTTTGTGCGATATCTAAATTCAGGCATCTCTTTGGCATATTCTTCAACATGCTCTACCCTTTCAGGTCTTGGGCCTACTATGGACATATCACCTTTTATGATGTTAATTAGTTGCGGAAATTCATCAAACCGTGTTTTCCTTATAATTTTTCCAACAGGAGTAATTCTAGGGTCATTATCGGTTGCAGGTATGGAATGTCCGTCTTTTTCTGCATCAACAATCATACTTCTAAATTTATATATCTTAAACTTTTTGCCGTCTATTGTGACTCTTTCTTGTGTAAAAAACACAGGGCCGTGGTCATAAAGCTTTATAGCTATAGCAATAATTAAAAGAATCGGAGATAAAACAACCAAAGCAATTAGCGACAGTGTTATATCAAAAAATCTTTTAACAAGTCTTTGCTCCATTGAAAGTCCCCTATTCCTACATAAAAGAATAGGTGTGTCAAACAAGTTGAGTTCATCCGCACCCCTGATAATTACATCAGAAATTTTTGGTGTAATATAAGTTCTTTTTGATGTCTCAAAGCAGTATTTTAAAATATCATTCCTTATCTTGCCTGGAGCATCGCAAATAATTGCGCCATCATACTCATCTATTCTGTGTTTGATTTGTTCAAGCCCTTCATCTATGCTTATAGCCTCGCATATCTGATACTTGTCCGAGCGTTGACACATTTTTCTTATAAGCGTTGTTGCATTATGATTGCTATAAATTACAAGCAGTTTTCTTGGTGGAAAAAGTTGCTCATAAATTTTAGACACTACATATGTCCACGCAACAATTATAAATGCGTCAATAAATGTAAGCTTAAAAATCGGCGTTAAATCTACGAGTTCCCTACCTACTAGAGAAATGACAAAATAAATTAATGCATTCACAAGAGTAATTGATAACATCTGTGAGTAAATTATATTTGATATCTTATAATATCCGACCTTAAACCCACCATAAATCTTGGTGAAAAATAACTGCATAAGCCCATAGAGCGCAATTATAAGCCAGTTACCCTTGCGGTTAAAAAACTTGTCACCCGTCATTAAATTGTAGTTATAATCAGTGTACCAAACATATGCGAAAGCCAATATTACAAGCCCAAATATCGCAATTGACATAGCCATTATAATTATTTTTTTAAATTGGTCATAATTCTTTTGCATTTAAACTTGTTCTCCTTTAAAAGCAGGGATAATACACCTTTAAAATTTGTATGCAACATCAAATATGTTCCTTTTAAATCTATCTGATTATACACTATTAGCCCCTTTTCGTCAATCAATGAAGTCGCAACAAACATACTAAATCAGCATTTCATTTTCTTATTTTCTAAATTATAATATCCCCTATCTAAAGGTGTTAAGCCATATTATGCCTATCTTGAGATTGTATAAGACTAGTTTGACAGCCACAATAATCTTGACGATAAAAATTATATTTTTTAGAAAGCTCAATGGATTTTTTATATCCGTCCTTCTTTTTAAAGTCTGATAGCAAATATTTTATATTATATTTCTCCCCAAACTCTTCACCTATAGTATTGAGCTTTTGCGCGTTTTTATAAGGGCTTACGCTAAGAGTGGTACAAAAATAATCAAAACTGAGTTCAACAGCTTTTATAGCTGTCTTTTCAAGCCTTAATCTATAGCATTTTGTGCATCTGTCGCCACCCTCAAGCTCGCCCTCAAGTCCTTTTGAGATATCTTCAAAGTCTTTATAGTCATAACTCTCTTCGATAAAACCTATCTCACTGCCACTATTATTTAAAGTTCTTATAAACCTTTGTTGTTCTTCTTTTCTCTTTTCATATTCCAACTGCGGAAACACATTTGGATTGCAATAATAAACTGTGAGCTTAAAATAATTGTTAAGACATTCAATCACATAACTACTACAAGGCGCACAACAACTGTGAAGCAAAAGCTCTGGCTTTTCATCACTTTTTTTAATTTCTTCTAGCATTTTCTCAAATTCTTTTTGATAATTTATCTTGTCCATTATTCACCTATACATCGCAGAAATTTCATCTATCTTGTTTAGCAAACACAGCTTTAATTCTTCTGGTTTTTGCACTTTAATAAACTTGCTATACTGCATAATCCAAGACACAAGTCCTGTACTCATTGCAACCTTAACACTTATTAAAAAATTCTTTTCATCATAATCTTCAATTATTACTTCGTCGCCAAATCGGTCAAAAATATCATCTATAATCGTATTGTCACAAATCAGTTCTACCGACTTGTTTTCACCGCTAAACATATTAAATGTACGCTTAGAATAAATTCCGCAATCAAATTCGTCTGAAAATTCACAAACCTCAGAGAAGGGTCTAGCATCCACATCTAACACCGTCACCCCTTCTATTCTATCTATTCTTATGTGCATAAGGTTATTATAATTTTGATTGTTGCACACTAGATAATAAAAATCATTTTTCCAAACTAGTGCATAAGGACTTACAATAAAAGTTTTTTCTATCCTTTTGTACGGCTCTTCTTTGTCTCTTATATGCTTAACATAAATAATTTCTACCTGTTTTTTATTTTCTATAGCCTCATTTAAAAAACTCACATTGTAATAGACCCGCTCATTTTTACGCTTTGCCCTACTTTCAACGCACACACATTGTTTCAACTTTTCTGCTTGAAACAAACTCAACTCTTTGCAAATTTTTTCAATTAATTGATTTGTTTTTTTAGGCGTTATAAAGTTTGCTGATTGCACTGCATCTATTAAAAGTTTAACCTCAGCAACCTCAAAGTTTCTATTTGCTAAGTAATAGCCCTTTTTGGGTATTGTCTCAAAATTTATATCCATTCCATACTTTTTTAAAGCTTCTATATCTCTGTATATCGACTTTCTTTCAGCCGTTATGTTATAATTTTTTTCAAGCTCATCACACAGCTCGTTTGCATTTAAAATATTTTCATCATCAGTTTTTGAAAGAAAAATATCCATAAGGTAAAGAAGCTTTAATTTTGTTTTTGAAACCTCGGCCATAATACAACACCTCAATTTTATTTGTTAAATTATTTTAACACAAAAAGCATTTAAAGTCTGTACTAAATATAGGACAATTGTATTCTAAAAAACCTTAACCGTGTATTTAAACAGTTAAGGTTTTTATTTTTGTTAATCTTGTTTTGAGCGACTTGACGAGCACTCGAGCAACTTTTCATCATCAAGTTGAAGTACAAACTCCCGTGGCTCTTTTCTCAGCCTTATACCCTTAATATACTCAGAAGTTTTAAATCCATCGCTGTGCCCATACTCTACTTCGTCAAGCTCTTCTACCGACAAAATTCCGTCAACAACAAGTGATGCTTGTCTTCCGTCTTTTTCTAAAACGACCATCATTTCAGAATAAACAGATTCAAAAAGCACTTTTGTTTCTTCAAGCAATTCAACAACTTTGCTCATATATTCTGTTTTAACAGTATAAAGTAATTTTTCTATTTTTTCTTTTGCCTCTGGAGTATCTTTTTTCTTATAAAATTCAACATCTAATGCAAGCTCGTGAAGCAATCTGTGTGGTTCTTCAATTTTATTTAAATGATGCTTAACCGTAAGCTCATTAGACTCAAACTGATAAAACCACCTTCCAAACGCACATTGATGTGGGTCTGTCGCTAGTGTAAAGCGCTCACCGGCTGCAACGCTCTCTTCAAGCTTGCTGACCCAGTTAATATGGTCTGAAATTCTTTGGTCTATCATTTTTTTAAAATCACTAAACTCTTCCTGTATTGAAGCAGAATTAAACAATGTCCTCATATTAATCACAGGAACAGCAACATCTCTAAATTTCATAATACCCATTATTTCTTTTGGAGTGCCTGGCATAGAGGTGACATCTTGCATATCTATCATAGAAATAACATTTTTGCTATTAACAGCATACAACTGCTTATTAACTCTTACTAAAACCTCTGGATAAACCGCATTTGCATTATCGCTCTCATCAATCTCAATCATATTCATCATATCGTTCATATCCATTTGCTCACCTCATATATAGTTTTAATGTATTTTTTTATTAAAAAACCATATTTTTGTATCTTTTAACTGTATACAATCTATTTTATCTTTTTTTTCACAAAAAATCAAGTTAATTTTTTATACTATTATTTGTAAAATAAATTCTAAAAGTCAAAATGCATTAGTATTTGCATTTAAAAATCAATATAAAAAACTACTATTTAAAAATTATAAGGAAAAAACAAGGGAAAAATGAAAAAACCATAAATAAATTTTAAAAAACAAAAACCCCGTAACCCACAAAATTCATTGTAGCTACGAGGTTTTTAATAGCAATGGTGCGGATAACAGGACTTGAACCTGCATGCTTTCGCACTAGATCCTAAATCTAGCGTGTCTGCCAATTCCACCATATCCGCAAGTGCTTTTAGCATTATAACAGATACAAAATAGATTTTCAATATCTTTTTAATAAAAAATCAAAATATTTTTTATTTTCATCAAATAGCCAAATTTTTATTATAAAAACACTAATAGCGTAATCTTTTTTGTATCGCACCGTCATTTCTTTTCATATAATATCAATGACAACGCTTGTCTTGAATTCCTATGCGTGCCCCTGTGGATTATTGATATACATATTTTAATTAAAATTGATGTAGCTTAATAATCTAAGGGGTTGTTTTTTTGAAATATAGGTATGAAAAATTAAGTAACGAGCAAACAAAAAAAGTTCTTTATAATCTTAGGCATTGTGATTTGAGAGTTATGGATAACGAAAAACAAATCGTTGTTCCAATGTATTATATTTTTAAAAATAAGAATAATAATCCAATTTTTTATTTAACTGGAAAGCTAGACCAAAATAGCGTAAATCTTTTAAATAAAAATCAAAAAGTATCACTCGGGTTCATAGAGTATGATGATAAAAAGGTTAAAACCGTCATTGCAATGGGT
>JAAYPE010000008.1 GCA_012519975.1 Clostridiales bacterium | reverse complement strand
TCCAATTTTTTATTTAACTGGAAAGCTAGACCAAAATAGCGTAAATCTTTTAAATAAAAATCAAAAAGTATCACTCGGGTTCATAGAGTATGATGATAAAAAGGTTAAAACCGTCATTGCAATGGGTGAAGTTAAAAGCATTTTATATAAAGATGATAACCAAAGCAATGCAAAAATTACAGTGCGAGCAACTGATTTTTCTGGCAGAGGATATATCCGATAATCTTTTAAAGTTACGCACTTGATAATACCCTCTAAAACAAGAGGGTATTACATAAAAAGCCACTCATAGAGCGACTTTTTATCCTTAAATATTAAACAATGTTTTTATATTCTTTATGTTTTGAGATAGCAAATCATCCACTGCGATCTCCCTTAGTGCTGCAATTTTTTCTGCGGTATAATATATATAATCCGATGTGCAACGCTTGCCACGAAGTGGAACAGGCGACATATACGGTGCATCTGTTTCTAAGAGCAGTCTATCAATTGGGACAGCTTGCGCAACCTGCACGGGCTTTTTTGCATTTTTAAATGTAACTGCACCACCGATACCGATATACATACCAAGCTTTACGACCTCTTTTGCCATTTCAACACTGCCTGAAAAGCAATGGACAACACCTTTGGGTTTGTATTGCTTTAGAAGTCTTAAAACATCCTCGTGCGACTCCCTATCGTGAACAATAACAGGCAAATCAAGCTTGTTTGCGACTTGCAGTTGTTGCTCAAAAACTTTGATTTGAACCTCTCTTGGAGAAAAATCATAATGATAGTCTAGCCCTATTTCACCAACTGCAATAGCCTTTGGCTCTTTTAGCAACTCTTTTAGCTCTTTGATTGCATTATCATCTGCGTTTGTAGCCTCGTGAGGATGAAAACCACAAGCACAATATATTTTATCATATTTTTTTGCAAGCTTAAGCGAAAAAACAGATGTCTTAATATCAACGCCACAATTTATAATTCCACAAACTTTATCATTTAACAAACCGTCCAAAACATCTTCACGGTCATTGTTAAACGCTTCGTCATCATAATGTGCGTGGGAGTCAAAAATTTTTTGTGTCATCGTACCTTTGCACCAACCTCTAAATTGTCAACAAAAACAACACTAACATCATCATTTGAGCAGTCTGCTGCCAAAATCATTCCACAACTCTCAACACCACAAAGTTTTGCAGGCTTTAAATTTGCCACAACAATAACCTTATGACCTATCAAATCCTCTGGTTTGTACCACTGTGCAATACCTGATGCTACTGTTCGTGGTGTACCACTGCCATCATCAAGCGTGAGTTTTAGCAGTTTTTTGGCTCTTTTGATTGGTTCGCAATTTGTAACGCTCGCAACCCTTAAATCAACCTTTGCAAAATCCTCAATGCCTATTTGAGCAATTCCCTCAACCTCTTCTTTTTCGCAAATATCTTCCTGTGGCTTTATAGTTGATTCAATTTCTGCAAGCATTTTTTCAGCATCAATTCTATTAAACAACGGCTTGCCTACGCCCACTTTTTCGCCAGTTTTTAAAGCACCAAATGAGCTAAGGCTGTCATAACTTGTTATGTCTGTGCCTATTTGTTCAAATATGCTTTGTGCAGTATCAGGCATAAATGGCGAGAGCAAAATCGCGATAAAACGGATACTCTCAAGCAAATTATAAAGCACAGTTCCAAGCCTTGCTTTATTACTATCATCATTTGCAAGAATCCAAGGAGTAGTTTCGTCAATATATTTATTGCTACGCTTTGCAAGATTTAAAATAGCGTCTAGTGCGTCACTTATCCTATATTCTAAAAGCAATTTTTCGACCTTTTCGACTGTTTTAACAGCAAGTGCGCTAAGCTCGTCATCAAAATCGCCTTTTTCAGCAGGTGGCAAAATTTCCCCATCAAAATACTTATGAGTCATTGCAATTGTTCTGTTAACTAGGTTTCCAATTGTGTTTGCAAGGTCTGAATTATATCTTTCTATTATTGTTTCATAAGTTATTGAGCCGTCCGAAGTATAAGGCATTTCTGATAGGAGATAATATCTAACTGCATCAACACCAAAAAGCTTTACAAGGTCATCTGCATAAATAACATTCCCACGAGATTTCGACATTTTGTCAGTACCAAACAAAAGCCAAGGATGACCAAAAACTTGTTTTGGCAGTGTCTCTCCAAGTGCCATTAGCATAATAGGCCAGTAAATTGTATGAAACCTTACAATATCTTTGCCCACAATATGAACGTCGGCAGGCCAATATTTGTTATAAAGTTCGCCCGAGCCATCAGGGCTATAGCCTAGTGCTGTAATATAGTTTGACAATGCGTCAATCCAAACATAAATTACATGGCCATCATCAAAGCTTACTGGTATTCCCCATTTAAAAGATGTTCTAGAAACGCACAAATCCTGAAGTCCAGGTTTTATAAAATTATTTAGCATTTCTTTTTTACGACTCTCAGGATAAATGTAATTTGGATTATCCTCAATAAATTTTTCAAGCTGTTTTTGATACTTTGAAAGACGCAAAAAATATGCCTCTTCTTTAGTAGGACAAACTTCTCTACCACAGTCGGGGCATTTGCCATCTACAAGCTGTGAGTTTGTCCAAAACGACTCACAAGGAGTGCAATAAAGACCCTCGTATTCACTTTTATAAATATCGTCTTGCTCATAAAGCTTTTTAAAAATCTTTTGAACAGCCTCTTCGTGATATTTATCCGTTGTTCTAATAAACTTGTCATAAGTTGTATTTAAAAGGTCGCAGATATCTTTTATCTCGCTATAAACCTTGTCAACATACTCTTTTGGAGAAACACCGGCAACCTTTGCACACTCCTCAATTTTTTGCCCGTGCTCATCCGTCCCAGTTAAAAAGAAAACATCATAACCTTGCATTCGCTTGTACCTTGCAAGTGCATCAGTCATAACAATTTCATAAGTATTCCCTATGTGTGGCTTACGGGATGTGTAAGCAATGGCAGTAGTAATGTAATATTTGCCCTTATTCACGCCGACTCCTCCTAAAATTTATACAATAAAATGTGTTAGAAAATATTATATACCATAATCTATACCGTTTTCAAGGCTTATTCTTCCTGCTTTGATTGCACGACGACCTTATACGCTAGTTCTTCTAACTGCTCCATTTTTTCAAGCTTTCCAATTTCCTGCCTAAAACTTGCAGCACCACGCATACCTTTTATATACCACGCTGCGTGTTTTCTTGCCTCACGCATTCCAATATAATCGCCCTTATAGTCACAAATCTTTTTAATATGCTTTAGCATAACCATCATTCGTTCCGAAACAGGAGGCTCCGGCATTACAATTTCGTGATTTATATAAGCACTGATTTGAGAAAAGACCCAAGGTCTTCCAAGCGCTCCCCTGCCAACCATAACAAGGTCACAGTTAGTTTGCTCTATCATTTTTGCAGCACTTTTGCCATCTGTAATGTCACCATTTGCAATAACAGGAATAGACACCGCCTCTTTTACTTGCCTGATTATGTCAATATTTACTGGTGGTGAATACATTTGCACTTTAGTACGCCCGTGAACAGTGATTGCGCTCACGCCTACGCTCTCCATCCTTTTTGCCATTTCAACGGCAACAATGTTATCAAAATCCCAACCCGTGCGAATTTTTACAGTAACTGGAACATCAACACTGTCTACAACTGCTTTTGCAATATCCTGTGCAAGCTTTTGGTTTTTTAGCAAAGCAGAGCCACCACCGTTTCCAGAAATTTTTGGTGCTGGACATCCCATATTTATATCAATTATGTCAGGAGTAAAGTTCATAGCCTTTACAGCTGCATTCGCCACTGTTTGTGGGTCATCTCCAAAAAGCTGAATTCCCGCTGGGCGTTCAATGTCATAAACTGTTAAAAGCTCAGTGCTTTTATTATCAGACAATGTAATCCCCTTAGAGCTTGCCATCTCCCCAACAACATACGACGCACCATAGCCCACACAAACCTCTCTAAAAGCTCTGTCTGCAACTCCTGCCATTGGTGCAAGGGCAGAAAGACCATCTATTTTAACATTACCAATGTTCAAAAATTTACACTCCTAGTTATCATTTTTTATATTTAAAGATAGTTTTCAATATATTTTATCACAAACCTTGTAATTTGCAATATTTTATATTTGGTGATATAATATTTCGCATAAAATCGCTAAGTTTTGGGTTTAATTTCCTTGAAAGGATAAATGTATGAAACTGCTAGTAATTGATGGAAACAGCATATTAAATAGAGCTTTTTATGGCATAAAATTGCTCACAACAAAAGACGGTCAATTCACCAATGGTATTTATGGCTTTATGAATATTTTGTTAAAACTTCAAGAAGAATATTCTCCAGATGCCACAGCCATTGCTTTTGACCTTAAAGCACCTACTTTTAGGCACAAGCTTTATGATGAGTACAAGGCTCAAAGGAAAGGTATGCCACCCGAGCTTGCACAACAAATGCCAATACTCAAAGAGTTGCTAACGGCTCTTGGATACACAATCGTTGAAAAAGAGGGATATGAGGCAGATGACATTTTGGGCACTCTTTCAGCCTCTTGCAAGGGAGAAGACTTTTGCTATATAGCAACTGGTGACAGGGACAGTTTGCAACTTGTAAACGATAATACTAATGTTTTGCTTGCCTCAACAAAAGCGGGCAAACCACAAACTATACAGTATGATACAAAAAAAATCAAAGAAGAATATGGGGTAACCCCAAAACAATTGATAGAAATAAAAGCTCTAATGGGAGATAGTTCAGACAATATTCCCGGTGTTGCAGGTGTGGGACAAAAAACTGCATCTGACCTTATTCAAAGATTTTCTGATATAGATAATATTTATAATAATATTGACACTCTTGATATAAAAACAGGAGTTAAAAACAAGCTTATCAATGATAAAGACAAGGCTTATTTAAGCCACGAGCTTGGCACAATTTTTTTAGAAGTTCCAGTAGATACCGATTTGCAAAGCTATATTAAAGCTGATGCCGACGATGAAAAATCATTAGAGATTTTGGCATCTCTTGAAATGTTCTCAACAATGGAACGGCTAGGTCTTAACGCTAATGCCACTTTTGAAAACCTTGAAAATGCAAAAAAAATGTCGCTTGAAAAAACGAGCGACTACAACAAGCTTTACAATATCATAAAACAAAGCTCAAAGGCATATTTTATTACTGAGTACGAAAATCTTCAAATTAGAGATATGTTTTTTTGCACCGACGAAAAGGTAATAAATGTAAGCAACACGGACTTAGAATTTTTGCCGTTTGTTTCTAAATTTTTGGGTGACGAAGGTATTGAAAAATACACATCAGATAGCAAAGAGCTTTTTAGATTTTGTATAGATAATGATATTGACATTAAAAATATAAAAATGGATACTTCACTTGCTGGCTATGTTTTAAATCCATCCGCAAACAGCTATGATGTTACCCGACTTGCTCAAGAATATAATATCCCACAGATAAATATCGACACTGAAAATGAAGTGGCTCAGCAAGCGTCAGTGCTTATCCCTCTTTGTGATAAACTAGACTTTGAAATTGAGCAAAACAACCAGCAATCCCTTCTTCGTGATATAGAAATACCTCTAGCCTTGGTTCTAGCTTCTATGGAGAAAACAGGTTTTGAAGTTGACGCAAAAGGTATCGAAGATTTTGGAACGGATTTGGCAAAAAAAATAGAAGAGATAGAAAAACGAATATACAGCGAGGTTGGGTATGAATTTAACCTAAACTCACCAAAACAGCTTGGTGTAGCTTTGTTTGAAGACCTTGGACTACCTGTTCAAAAAAAGACAAAAACAGGCTATTCAACAAGCGCCGATGTCCTAGAGAGCCTTGCACATATGCATCCTGTTGTTGAAGATGTTTTGCAGTACAGAACGCTTGCAAAGCTTAAATCAACATATTGTGACGGCCTATTAAAAGTTATCGCACAAGATGGCCGAATTCACTCAACCCTTAACCAAACAGAAACAAGGACGGGCAGAATTTCGTCGACTGAGCCTAACTTGCAAAATATTCCGGTGCGTTCGGAGCTTGGCAGAGAATTACGCAAGTTTTTTAGAGCTAAAGAGGGTTATGTTTTAATTGACGCAGACTATTCGCAAATTGAGCTTAGAGTGCTTGCGGATATTTCAAACGACCCAGTTATGATTAACGCCTTTTTAGAAGAAGATGATATACACACAATCACAGCATCCCAAGTATTTAACCTGCCCGTTTCAATGGTTACACCGCTTATGAGAAGCAGAGCTAAGGCTGTAAATTTTGGAATAGTATATGGAATTGGTGCTTTTTCTCTTGCAAAAGACATTGGAGTAACTCGCAAAGAGGCAGACACCTATATTAAAGGATATCTAGAACATTACTCAGGCGTTAGAGAATATATGGACAAAGTAGTACACGACGCTAAAGACACAGGCTATGTAACAACCCTATTTAACCGTAGGCGATATTTACCAGAGCTTACAGCCTCCAATGCTATGTTGCGTGCATTTGGTGAAAGAGTTGCAAGAAATATGCCAATTCAAGGCACTGCCGCTGATATTATTAAAATAGCAATGGTAAGGGTTTATGCAAGGCTCAAAAATGAGGGAATGAAATCAAGGCTAATTCTTCAGGTTCACGATGAGCTAATTGTTGAGGCACCAATAAACGAGAGTGAGCGTGCAGCACAAATTCTCAAGGAAGAGATGGAAAACGCTTGCAAACTCAAAGTACCGCTAACCGTTGATGTAAACTGCGACAAAACTTGGTATGATGCAAAGGGCTAAATATTATGAAAATAACGCAGATGAAAAAGTACGATGTTGATGGCGTTTTTGATTTAGAAAGCCAGTGTTTCTCTACACCTTGGTCAAAACAAAGCATCGCAAGCGAACTTAAAAATCCAAACGCAAGATTTTTTGTAGCTTGCCGAGATAATTGTGTTATAGGATATATTGGTATGCATTTAATCCTTGATGAATGTTATATCACTAACATTGCTGTTAGCAGAAAAAATCGAAAAAATGGAGTTGGCTCAAGCCTTTTAGGTTATGCAATAAGCTATGCAAAGGCAAATAGCGCAAGCTTTATTACACTAGAGGTTAGGGAGTCAAATATTATCGCTATTGAGTTTTATAAAAAATTTGGTTTTAAACCTCAAGGCTTTAGAAAAAACTTTTATGAAAACCCCTTAGAAAACGGATTGATTTTTACTAAGTGGTTTGGGGAGGAAGTATTTTGAAACTTCTTGCAATAGAAAGCTCGTGCGATGAAACAGCCGTGGCAGTTGTTGAAAACGGCAGAAATGTTTTGTCATCTGTCATTGCTTCGCAAGTAGAAGAGCATAAATTATATGGCGGAGTTGTTCCTGAAATTGCATCGAGACGGCACGCAGAATCAATAGTTGGCATAACAAACCAAGCACTAGAGGCTGCAAACTGCAAACTTGAAGATATAGACGCAATTGCTGTAACCCACGCACCTGGGCTTATTGGCGCACTTTTAGTTGGTGTAAATTTTGCAAAGGGACTGTCGATGTCAACGGGTCTACCTTTAATACCTGTTCATCATCTTCGTTCACACATTGCTGCAAACTATATAACCTACAAAGATTTAGAGCCACCTTTTTTAAGCCTTGTAGTTTCTGGTGGGCATAGCCATATAATCGAAGTAAAAAGCTATACAGATTTTAATATAATCGGAAAAACTCGTGACGACGCCGCAGGAGAGGCTCTTGATAAAGCTGCAAGAACTATGGGACTTCCCTACCCTGGCGGTTTAAATCTTGATAAGGCATCGCAAAATGGTAACATAAACGCATATAAAATGCCTCGTCCAAGAGTTGATGGAAGTGAATATGACTTTAGCTTTTCTGGGCTTAAAACTGCGGTTATAAATACTATTCATAATGCACAACAAAAAGGTGAGAATATAGATGTTGCAGATATGGCTGCATCGTTTATAAATGCTGTTGTGGTTTGTCTTACAGAGAATTTAGAAAAAGCGGCTAAAGAATATGGATATACAAAAATAGCGCTCGCAGGCGGAGTGTCTGCAAACTCAATGCTTCGTGCTAGATGTGAGCAAATTTGTAAAAATAATGGTTGGCAACTTTATTTGCCCGAGCTTTCACTTTGCGGTGACAATGCCGCTATGGTGGGTTCACAAGGATATTATGAATACTTAGCTGGCAATATTGCAAAGCTTGATTTAAATGCTAAGGCTTCATTGCCAATAGATTATGAAATATGCAAATAAGTGGAGAATAATATGAAAAAATTATTAGTAACCGGCGGAGCTGGATTTATCGGCAGTAACTTTATTTATTATATGCTTGAAAATCACAAGGGCTGTAAAGTAGTTTGCCTTGACAAGCTTACTTATGCAGGTAATCTTGCAACTCTTGCACCCGCACTTGAAAATGAGAATTTTAAATTTGTAAAAGGTGATATAACTGATAGAGAGTTTATCTATCAACTTTTTGAAAAAGAAGGTTTTGACACTGTTGTAAACTTTGCCGCAGAATCTCATGTTGACCGCTCGATAGATACACCTGAGGTGTTTTTAAAAACAAATGTAATTGGCACATCTGTTTTGCTTGACGCATTTAACAAGTACGGCATTTCAAGGTTTCATCAAGTTTCAACAGACGAGGTTTATGGTGATTTACCGCTTGACAGACCCGACCTATTTTTTACAGAAAAAACTCCAATCCAAACATCTTCGCCATACTCTGCAAGCAAGGCGTCGGCAGATATGCTTGTTATGGCTTATTGCAGAACATATGGGACACCTGTCACTATTTCAAGATGCTCAAACAACTACGGTCCATATCATTTTCCTGAAAAACTTATTCCACTGATGATTACAAATGCACTTGCAAACAAGCCTTTGCCAGTGTATGGAAAAGGTGAAAATGTTCGTGACTGGCTGTATGTAACCGACCATTGCAGAGCGATAGATATGATTTTGCAAAATGGAACAATCGGAGAAGTTTATAATGTTGGTGGCCATAACGAGCGTTCAAACATTGAAGTTGTAAGAACCGTTTTAAAGGTTCTAGGCAAGGACGATAGTTTGATAAACTTTGTAACAGACAGGCCAGGGCACGATATGAGATATGCAATTGACGCCACAAAAATGCACGATGAGCTTTCTTGGCAACCGCTTGTAAAATTCGATGATGGGATTGTAAAAACGGTAAACTGGTATCTTGAAAATCGTGAGTGGTGGGAAAACATTTTGAGTGGCGAATATCTAAATAATTACAAAAAAATAATTGGATATAATGACTAATAAAAGTATTTTTATTGTTTATAAAAAGCTGTGCGAGCCTTGTTGCTTGTGCAGTTTTTTTATGTTTTTTATAAATTTCATAATAAGTACTAAAAATGACATAATAAAAACATTGATTTAAATAAGGAGTATACTATGAAATCTTTGTGGATTGACGATTATGATGAAAACAGAAAAACTGTTGAATTAAAAGAAAATATAGACACTGACACTGTTATTGTTGGCGGTGGCCTTGCGGGAATTTTATCTTCTCATATGCTTACGGGTATGGGAATTGATAATGTTGTGATGGAAGCAAAAAATGCCGGCACGGGTGTGACAAAAAATACAACGGCAAAAATCACATCACAACACGGTATTATATATTCAAAAATCGAGAAAAAATACGGCTTAGGATTTGCTAAAGAGTATTTTTCGGCAAATCAAAAAGCACTAGAAATGTATAGGCAATTGTCAAACGATATTGCTTGTGATTTTGAAGAAAAAACAGCTTATGTATATAGCACAGATAATCGAAAAAAGCTGGAAGAAGAGTACAAAATTTATCGCAAGCTAGGTATAGATTCTAGATTTTTAGAAAATCCTTCAATACCAATTAAAACTGTTGGAGCTTTAGGAATGGAAAACCAAGCACAATTCCACCCCATTAAATTTATAAACGAAATGGCAAAAAATATAAACATTTATGAAAACACCTTTGTTACAGAAATTTTGCCAGGAAAAGTAGTTGCCCAGCAAGGAACAATCAGTGCAAGAAGGATTATTTTAACAACACATTACCCAATGGTGAATCTAAAGGGACTTTATTTTGCAAAACTTTATCAGCACCGCACCTATGCTTTGGCACTAACTAATGCCTTTGACCCAAACGGAATGTATGTTGATGAAAATTTAAAGGGACTGTCATTTAGAAATTATAACGACTACCTTATTTTAGTTGGAGGAAGTCACAGAACAGGTCATCAAGGTGGTGGTTGGAACGAGCTTCGCGATATTGCAAAGTCAATATGCCCTAGCGCTAATGAGCAGTATCACTGGGCAACGCAGGACTGTATGTCGCTAGATAGTATTCCATACATCGGCAGATTACAAAAAAATAATACAGAGCTTTATATAGCGTCTGGATTTAACAAATGGGGAATGACTGGCTCTATGGTTGCAGCTCAATTACTAAGCGAGATTATTGCAGATGGGGTCGGCAAAAGCTCGCAGTTGTTTTGCCCATCCCGCTCTATGATGTCACCACAGCTATTTGTAAACCTAGGCCAAGCAGTTTGGGGACTTTTAAGCTTTGGCAAAAGATGTACTCATATGGGTTGTGCTTTAAAATGGAACCCACAGGAGCACACCTGGGACTGCCCTTGCCACGGCTCACGATTTGATTCAAAAGGTAATTTGATTGACAATCCAGCAAAAAAAGGAAAAGACATAGGCTAACATTTATGCACCCTGTCTTATCAATAAAAAGATATGATACAGATTTTGCCTGTACCATATCTTTTGTAGTTTTACTGCAAATCGTCTTTTTTAATCTATCATAATATAAAGTAATGCAAGCAACAAAATTTTGTCTGCACCTTCGCTAGATAGCAATATAAGCAGTCCAATAATTAATATTTGGTCCCCTACCTCGGGGTCATCTAGCTTTCCCATAATGCTTGAGATGTCAAAGTTTCCGCCAAAAAGATTGCCCAAACTTCCTAAGCAAAAATTACTGCCAAACAAATTAAATAATGGGTTTGAACTATTAAAGTTTTGAGCTTTTTCGGTGCTAGGTTTTTGAACTTTAACAACATTTTGTTTATCGCTCTTATCTTGTTTTTGTTGCTCTTTTTTATAAGGTTGCCTATTAAGGTTTTGATTTTTATTGTTTTTATGATAGGGGCATACTTGATTTTGTTGTGGTTTATTTGCCTGTTTAGTATTTTGATTTGTGTTAAAAGATTTATGTTGAGGTGATGTTTCTTTTTTTATATTATTTTGACCTTGTGTATTTTGATTTGGGGGTTGCAAGGGTTTTTGCTGATTTTCAGGCTCTGTAGGCTTGTTTTCAACCTGAGTTGCAATAGTTGCTCGTTTTTGCATTTCACGAACTCTATTTATTGCTTCCTCTTGCATTTTCATAAGCTCATTGTATGAATAATTCTTCGCCAACTTGATTCACCTCAAAGAATGTTTAAATTTTTTAGCTCAGGCAATATTTCAAAAAGGCTCATCATTTTTATTGCCTCGTCTGCCCTCGCCTTCCTTTTTTCGCTTAACATCGGTTTAAGAGCCATTATCAATCGAACCCTGTCATCATCTTTTTTTGAATTAAGCTTACTTATAATCGTGCCAATTTTTGCAATCATAGCAGGGTCAAGAGAGCTAAAATGATTATTATAATCATCAAATGAGCAATCACTAGATGAATTGTCACCATTGTCATTTTCACTAAAATCTGAACCTAAAAGAGAGTTTGCAAGTGTTTTTAGCGAATCCATATCTTCATCGGATAAAGAGGCAAGAATCTCATTTATCTGATCCATAACTATTTATCCCCCAACATCTTTTTAAGAAGATTTTTCGCTTGATCGGTCTCCAAGAGTTTTTCCATCGCATCTTTATCAGATAGCACCTTTTGCAAAGTAGCACTTTGTTTTGGACTTAAATTTTTGTTTAAAAAATCGTTGGGATTCCCGCTTTTTATCGCTTGCTCAATTTGCTGTGCTTTCTCAACATTGTTTTTTCCAAACTTTTCTTTGATTTTTTTCATCTGTTGATCGTTAAGGTTGAAATCAGGCATTGAAATCACCACCCTTTGCGTATATAATATAGTGTATTAGTGCCACGGAGGTTTTATGAATGAAAGTGCTTGTTATGTCTGATTCTCACGGTGATAAAAGTCTTGTAAACAAAATTATTTGCGAAAATTTAGACGCTAGGCTTATCATTCATTTAGGCGACGGTGAGCGTGATATGGAGTACGCACAGTTTTTAAATGATGATGCTAAAATAGTATCTGTCTGTGGTAACTGTGATATGGCGTCCTTACTTCCTTTTGATTGTACCTTGTCTGCAGGGGAGCTTATTTTTTATTGCACTCACGGTCATAATGCACAAGTAAAATCAGGGATTAGTCAGCTTTTAGAAATAGCAAAAAAGCATAATGCAGACATAGTATTATATGGCCATACACACAGACCTGTTAATGACTTCAAAAATGGTGTGCATTTGTTCAATCCTGGCAGTGTTAAGTCTGGTGTGTATGGGTTGATTGATATTGATAATAATAAGGCAAATTTCAAGCATATTTTTTTATAGCAAAACAAATTATACAACTTAATATCCGCTCGTAGCATAGTTGGATAATGCAACAGATTCCGATTCTGGAGATTGGGGGTTCAAATCCCTTCGAGCGGGCCAAAAAGCACTATGTAGAAAATTGCTACATAGTGCTTTAAATTAGTTTTTTCGATTTACAAAATAATTTGCTAATGTTATAATATATGGTGTATAACTTAATGAATTAACAAGTATTTAATTTTTACTTTTTTATGTACTTGCATCTTATAAAATTAAATCTATCATTAAGACGCAAATATTATCAGAATAAGATGAGGCAATTTGTATGAAACTTGAAATAATTTATAGCAAAAAAGTTGTTGCATATATGTGTGCAATTTTAACATTAGGAACTGGGTGCGGTGTCTTTACCGTTGTTCATAAAAACAAATCTAAATCAGCGACTGTGCAAACTCCTACTACAAAAGTAGAGGTTGCAACTACCACTACCGAAACAACCACACAAGAAGTTTCAACAGAGCCTTCTACTGCACAGCCGATGTCCACAAAGCCACCTGCAGTACCAATAACAAAAAAGTATGTGCCAAAAACTACAAAAGCAATAGTGAATGTAAAATCAACTCCAAAGGTTATGTTGAATATCCCTTATGTTAGCCAACTCCCCTCTTACCCAACGGGGTGTGAAGCAGCATCAATAACTATGTTGCTTAAATACTATGGCTTCAATGTACCTTTGTCACAAGTTGTTAGTGCAATTCCCAGAGAAGATTTATATTCAGAAAACGGGAAAGTTTATGGTCCTAGCATTTATGAAAAATTTGTTGGAGACCCTCGGCAAACTTACACAGACCCACGCCCTGGTTACGGTGCTTTTTCACCCGTAGTTACCAACGCTATTAATGGTATTATAAAGAATAATGGTGGTAGTATTCGCGCGAAAAATATTACAGGAACTAGCATTTACGCATTGTTTGACTATATTGATAATGGACATCCTGTCATTGTTTGGGCAACATATAATATGAAAACACCAACTCTCGTCAACGCTTGGTACATAAAAAACTCAAATGGAACAGACGCCTATTTTGAGTATCCAAGAGGAACCCATGTTATGGTTCTAGTTGGCTATGATTCAAACAAAGTTTATATTGCTGACCCGTATCAGAACGGCATTAAAGAATACTCCCACTCATCTTTTGCAGAAAAATGGGCGTTACTCGGAAAGCAAGCAGTCGTAATTTCTGATAAAGTTGCACAAACAACTACAAAAAAAGAAACTGAAAGCTCTTCAAGCACCACAGAAGAGGTCACAACAAAAGAAGAATCTGAAAGTACCACAAAAGAATTTACAACAACTGTTAGCGAAGTTTCTACAACAGAAAACGATTGATTTTTATAGTTAGTTGATTTCTACACTCTCAAAATATATTTATATAAACAAAAAAGTCGCTTGAAATAATAGCGACTTTTTTTATATAAAATTAAATAATACTGTTTGAATCTAAAAATCTATTAGCCTTTGTAAGAATTTTTTTATCATTTTCAAACTTTAGAGAATCCAACGCTTTTTCAAAATTAAGCCATCTAAAATCCTCTATTTCTTCCTCTTGAATTACAGTTTTCGTATCATTCGTGCTTGCAAGAAAGATGTTTACGGTTTTTTCCACCCTACCTTGTATCGTATATTCTGACTCTGTAATAAAATTAGGAATAAGTTCAATATGTAGCCCTGTTTCCTCAAGCACTTCTCTGCAGGCAGTTTCTTCAAATGTTTCTCCACGCTCAACATGGCCCTTTGGAAAACTCCAATGCGCACTCCTTTTGTTTTTAATAATCAGAAAATTTGTTTCATCATCAATAGTTCTAAAAACAACCGCACCACAAGAACGCTCATAAAGACAGTCAAGTCTCCAATCTTTTTCGATTTTTGCAAAGCTTAACGCATCCTCAATTTCAGTCACGATAAACCGTTTGCTTTTTGGTGCTACTATAAGAATCCTTTTGCCCTGTTTTGAAAATATGGCAATAACTCTGCCGTCAAAAGTATTAACAGGATGGTTAATACCCATAATATAAGCCTGAAACTTCTCTCTTTTCTTAGTAGTAACAAAGTCTACTTCACCATAATTTAGTCCATATTCGACGCCACTTTTTTTATCTAAAAAACCAAGCGGTCGAGTCACCTTAACTCTGACATATCTGCCAAGCATTTTATACCTCCGCATATTGTGCTACGCACCTTTAGTAAATTCCAATATATTATACTCTTTTTTATAATCAGATACAAGCAAAATTTTAGCCAACACTTGTTGTTATATTTATCAAAAACATTGTATATTTATCTACTATATGTTATTCTTAGAGTATCTATGCGACATATTTTTTAACTAGGATGTGGATTATTTTATGAGCACACTTTACATAACCGACCTTGATGGGACACTGCTTACTCCCAATGTTTGTGTATCCCCAAAATCTGCCGAAATAATAAATATGCTTATAGACAAAGGTATGCTGTTCTCTGTCGCAACGGCGAGGAGCCAAGCATCTGTTAAAGGACTTCTTGATAATATCGACATCCGTCTTCCAATAGTTTTGTTAAACGGTGTTTTTATTTATGATATTAACGATAAAAAAAATCTGCACCACTACCCACTTGATAGCGATGCCGTTCCCAAAATACTATCTGTATTTTTAGATGCAGGAAAAAGTCCGTTTATGTATCTTTTAAAAGATGATGGAATAGACCTTATTTTTACAGAGCTTCAGCTTGATATACATAAAAAATTTTATGAAAAACGCAAACCGCTTTTTGATTATCGCTTTTTTCAAACTGATAGCTATGATGTTCCCAGTGATTCTGAAGTAGTTTATTTTAACCTTATAGATTTTTATGCCGAGCTTTTGCCAATTTATAATAAGCTGTGCAAAATCTCTGGAGTTTCTTGTGCTTTTTATGAGGATAATTACTCTCCTTACTGGTTTTTAGAGGTTTATAGCGACACTGCAAGCAAAAGTAATGGCGCTGTTATGCTTAAAAAAATTTATAGAGCTGATAAAATAGTAGCTTTTGGGGATAATCACAATGATGCAATGATGTTTGGTGCCGCTGATGAAAGTTATGCTACTGGAAATGCCGTTGATGAGCTTAAAAGTATTGCAACTGGGGTCATTGGAGCAAACTTTGACGACGGCGTTGCAAAGCACCTTTTAAACAGATTTAAAAATGATACTTTATTGTAATTGTTTGTTTATAAAAAGTTAACATTTTTCAATATAATTATGATAAACTATCGATAATCGATAGTTTGATAGTGAGGTTTCGGTTTTATGGGAAAATTATTTAACGCATACAAAAAATCTTTTGTTATAAAAAATTATGTAGATAAAGAATTTTACGACTGTGTTGAAGACCTCTTAGTCACTCCAGAAGTTTTAAGTCTTGAACAATTCACACAGCATATGAGCATTAGCAGATTGCAACATGTCATTAGTGTTGCATATATCAGCTTTTTAGCCTGCCGTAAGCTTGGGCTTGATTATAAAGCTGCTGCGCGCGGGGCGATTTTGCACGACCTTTTTTACTATGACTGGCGTGAAAAAGATGATAACAGCCATCGTTTGCACGGCTACCGTCACCCTGGATTTGCTGTTAAAAACGCGCGAAAAATTACAATCCTTTCAAAAAAAGAGGAGGATATAATCAAACGCCATATGTGGCCACTAACCCCTACCCCTCCCCGATTTAAAGAGGCTTTTATAGTTTCTATGTCTGACAAATATTGTGCTACAATCGAGCTTGCATCTTCTTTTAGCACTCGTTATAAATTTAATTTTTTAAATCTTGAAATAGAGATTTAATGACTACTTTAGGAAGTGTTGTTTTTGGACAAGTTTACACTTTATGTGTCTTATTTTTTCTTTTATAGTTTTATCGGCTGGATACTTGAATGTATTTGGTGCTCTACTAGCGAAACACGGAAAGCTAAAAAGTTCAAATTCGTTAACAGAGGTTTTTTAATGGGTCCGTTATGCCCCATTTATGGTTGCTCTGCTGTTGCGATGTCGTTTTTTTTGCAACCTTTTTCTCATAACTTTTTGATTGTTCTTTTTCTAGGAATTCTTGTTTGTGACACTATTGAATATCTTACAAGCTATATTATGGAAAAAATATTTAATGCTCGTTGGTGGGATTACTCTCAAAGGTTTATGAATTTACATGGTAGAATATGTCTTCAACATACTTGCATTTGGGGTCTTTTATCACTTGCTTTTATTTACATTATAAATCCTTTTTCTACAAACATAATTTTATCTTTAAGTGGCCAGCACACCAAGCCTTTAATTTACACATTACTCGTTTTATTTGCTGTTGATTTTTTTATAGCTGTTGTGGTTACAATGGATATAAAAATGTTAAGAAAAAAGATTCGACTAGTTTATTATCCATCTGAAGCAGACGAAAAAATTGAAGTTGTTGAAATTGGCTCTTCTGGAAATAATAATGTATTTTATCGACTTAATGATTTTAAAGCAAAAATGGAATCACTTTCTAAAATACGTCGTAGAATGATTCGCAGAGTTTTCAGAAGTGTGCCTAGGCTAAAAGCTCAGGTTAAGCGTCAATTTGAAGATATGAAAAGCATACCAACTGACTTTAAAGCTGAAGTAAAAGACGAAATGAAAGAGCTTCAAACAGATGTTAAAAATCTGTTTGGTTTTGATTCTAACGACTAAATTTGTTTATAATAAAAATTCCCCTTTGCTAAGCAGACAAGCTATTGGCAAAAGGGTTTTTTATTGTTTTTAAAGAAAATCAAGCTAAATCATTAAATGTTTTTTATGAATTTTTATCTACATTATGAAACTTTTTAAGGTTGCCTTGCTTTTGACGGCGAATATCAAGCTCTTTTATTACTTCATCTAGTTCAATTCCTTCGTTTACCATTAGCACCATTAAATGAAATAACAAATCGCTGATTTCTGCAACGGTTTCAGTGTTGTTTTTATTTTTTGCAGCTATTATTGTTTCTCCGCATTCCTCTGCGCACTTTTTTAATATTTTATCTGTTCCTTGATTTAAAAGGTAACAAGTGTATGAACCCTCTTGCGGATTATCTTTCCTATCAAGAATTATATCATACAAACCCTTAAACACATCTTCCATTATTTTTCCCCCTCAAATACAGTATTAAAAAAGCAAGTTCTGCTACCAGTATGACAAGCAGGGCCTTTTTGTTTTACTCTAACTAGTAATGTATCGTCGTCACAGTCACTCATTATTTGCACAACCCTTTGAGTGTTACCCGATGTTTCACCTTTGTTCCAAAGCTGCTGCCTTGAGCGACTATAAAACCAAGTATAGCCAGTTTCAAGCGTTTTTTGTAACGATTCCTTATTCATATATGCAAGCATTAAAACTTCACCATCATTATCATCAATAACAATAGTTGGTATTAGCTCACTTTTTTTAAAGAGCTTTTCGAGTTCCATTTTATACCTTCATTCTGTAATTTTTATCACTATAAAAATCAAAATAGCCTATGATTTGCAAACTTCAATTGCTTCCTTCAAATCAAGAGTACCTCTATAAATTGAGCGGCCACAAATTGCACCATAAATCCCTGCATCTCGCAATTTTTTGATATCATAAATATTTGTAACGCCACCGCTTGCAATAATATTGCAAGTTGTTGCATCATCAAGCTCCATTAATTGTTCAATATTTGGCCCCGACAACATTCCATCTCTTGCGATATCTGTAAAGATGATACACTTTACACCCGCTTTTTCCATTTTTAATGCAAGGTCTATGTAATCAACTTCACTGTCTTTTACCCAACCCTCTGCTGCAACTTTACCATTTCTGGCATCAATTCCAATAGCTACTTTGTATCCATATTTTTTAACTGCATCAACCACAAGTTGTTGGTTTGACAACGCAACAGAGCCTAGTATCACCCTGTCTACACCATTCTCAATATAAAAATCTATATCCTGCATTGTTCTAATTCCGCCACCGACTTCAACTTTAAGTCCGCTTTGTTTTGCAATTTCTATTACAATTTCGCTATTAACTCTTTTTCCGCTAAACGCTCCATCAATATCAACAATATGTATCCAAGTTGCACCGGCTTCTTTAAAGCCTTTTGCAGTTTCTATTGGGTCAGACGCCACCTGTTCAACCGTGTTTATGTCACCTTTGCTAAGTCTTACACAGGTTCCATCCTTAATATCTATCGCTGGAAAAATAATCATTTTTTACCTCCTAAATTTACAGAGTTCCCTTTGTAGAAAGAACTCCCCCATCTATTTGCACAACTGCCATTTTAAGTGCGTGTGCTAGAGCTTTAAAAAGCGATTCTATCTGGTGATGAGTGTTTGTGCCATAAAGGGAATTTGCGTGCAATGTTATACCTGCATTAAAAGCAAAGGCTCTAAAAAACTCTTCACAAAGACACGAGTCAAAATCCCCTACCTTTTCTTGCTCAAATCTTGCACAAAAAACCAAAAAAGGTCTGCCACTTATATCTAAAACGACACTGCTCAAGGCCTCATCCATTGGTATTGACATATTTCCAAATCTTGCTATGCCACCCTTATCACCAAGAGCCTTTGCAAAAGCCATACCAAGAACAATTCCAACATCTTCTACCGTGTGGTGACCATCAACCTGCAAATCGCCTTTTGCACTGATTTTCAGTCCAAATCCACTATGAACGGCAAGTGCCGTTAGCATATGGTCAAAAAAGCCTATGCCGGTATTTATATCAACTTCTCCACCGTCAAGGTTTAAATTTATCGCTATGTCTGTTTCATTAGTTTTCCTTTGAAGCTGTGCTATTCTCAAATCTATCCCACCTTATAAAACTTCTTTATTTGGTTTAATAATTTTTGATTTTCATCTTGCGAGCCTGCCGTTATTCTTAAATATCCATTCATATTACGAACTATTATACCATTAGTTTTTAAAAATTCAAAAATTTGTTTTGCGTCCTGTGTTTTTATAAAAACAAAATTGGTATTTGATTTGTATATTTTAAGGTTTTTTGGAAACTTTTTCTCAATTTTTTTAAGCTCAAAATACAATGCATCAAGAGAGTTTTTTATAGCCTCTATCGACTGTTCAATGTATTCCCTTTGAGATAACAAAGAGCAAGCTACGGCCTGTGTAAGCGAGTTTACATTGTATGGTGATTTTGCAGACTTTATAACATTTATAAGCTTTGTGTTTGCAACTGCAAAGCCCAAACGAATTGATGCCAGACCAATTGCCTTTGAGCAAGTTCTTAAAATTATTAGATTATCATAATTTTGAACATCACACAATAACGACTGATTCCAAAAGTCCATATACGCTTCATCAAGCACAATTAGTGCATTTGTATTTTCTATAAGTTTTTTTACATCTTTCGCCAAAAATCCTACAGATGTTGGATTACAAGGGTTTGAAAAAATCACCATTCTTGCATTTATATTGTTAATTTCTAAAATAAGTTTGTCAAAATCCACATTAAAATCATCGTCTTTTGCAAACTCAATACACTCACATTCAACAAGGCTTGTATAAAAGTTATACATCGAAAAATCAGGTGTTAAGGTGATTACCTTGTCACCCTTTTGTAAAAAAGCTGTCATTATTACCGATATAATTTCATCCGAACCGTTGCCCGCAACTACAAGATTTGAGGGTATGTCATAAAGCTTTGCAAATTGCTCGCAAACATCATATGCGGTGCTGTCAGGATACCTATTTAAAGCAACATTTGAAACAGCATTCATAACATCTTCCATCATTTTGTCAGATGGTTGAATAAATGATTCGTTAGCGTCAAGCCTTATTTCAAAATCGCCACAAATCGGGTCATAAGGTTTTAAATTTTTTACCTTTTCATTTAGCTCAAAAGCCATTAGTTATCACCTTTCTAGCTCACATTCTAACTCTTACTGAGTTTGCGTGGGCGTCAAGACCCTCTGTTTGTGCAAACTTAATTATATCATTTCCTGCACTGCAAAGTGCGTCTTTTGTGTAATATACAAAGCTTGATTTTTTTACAAAGCTATCAACAGAAAGTGGTGAGAAAAACCTTGCTGTTCCACTTGTTGGCAACACGTGGTTTGGACCTGCATAATAATCTCCCAGTGGTTCTGGTGAGTAGTCGCCCAAAAACACAGAGCCTGCATTGTCAATTCTGCCGATATATTCAAGTGGATTTTTTACACACATTTCTAAGTGTTCTGGTGCAAGCTCGTTTGCAAAATCCACCGCATTATCTATATCATTACAGACAATTATTGCACCAAAATCCTCTAATGATTTTTTTGCAATTTCTTTTCTAGGAAGTTTCTCTAATTGTTTTTCAAGTTCTGTGACCGTACTTTTTGCAATTTCCTCACAAGTTGTTAAAAGAATAGAGCTTGCCAGTTCATCGTGCTCAGCTTGTGATAGCAAATCCGCCGCCAAAAAAACAGGGTTTGCCGTTTCGTCTGCTACTATCAAAATTTCGCTAGGACCTGCTATCATATCAATATCAACTGTTCCATAAAGTTGCTTTTTTGCTGTTGCAACAAAAATATTTCCAGGCCCTACAATCTTGTCAACACGAGGTATTGTTTGCGTTCCAAAAGCGAGTGCTGCCACTGCTTGTGCGCCACCAACTAAAAACACCCTGTCTACACCTGCAATTTCGGCAGCTGCCAAAATATTTGGGTTTGCCTTGCCGTCCTTTGTTGGAGGGGTTACCATTATTATTTCTTCTACGCCTGCGATTTTTGCTGGAATTGCATTCATAAGAACCGATGATGGATACGCCGCCGTGCCCCCCGGAACATAAATGCCAACCCTTTTTAATCCTCTTACTCTTTGACCTAAAATCACACCATTTTCTTGTGCATCAAGCCAACTTTGTTGCTTTTGACGCTCGTGAAAATCTATAATATTTTGTGCTGAATTGCGAAGAGCTGTGACAAAACCCTTATCACAAATATCAATAGATTTTTTTATTTCTTCGCTAGACACTTCTATTTGCTCTGGCGCTTTTCCGTCAAATTTTATCGTATATTCCAAAACCGCGTCGTCACCATTTGCACGCACATTCTCAATTATTTCGCTAACTGCGAGGTTTACTTTTTTGTCAATCTCGCCACTGCGAAGCTTTAATTTATTTATAAGTTCAATTTCTGAGATTCCATCAACCTTAGTTATCGGTAACATTATAGTGCCTCCTTAGCTTTTTCTATATCAGTTAGAAAACTCTCAATTTCCTCTTTTCTAAGCTTCATACTTGCCATATTTACAATTACTCTTGCAGAAATGGGCATTATATCCTCAATTACCTCAAGCCCATTCTCTTTAATTGTTGCGCCGGTTTCAACTATATCTACAATTGCGTCAGAAAGTTTTAAGAGTGGTGCTAACTCTACTGAGCCTTCGATTTTTATAATTCTAACATCCATTCCTTTGCTTTCAAAAAACTTTCTTGCAACATTTGGGTATTTCGTTGCGATGCATTTTACATCATACCCACCCCAAAACTCAGTGCCTGATTTTGTCGCAAGTGCAAATTTGCATTTTCCAAACCCCAAATCAGTAACCTCGTAAAAGCTCCTGTTATTTTCTGCAATTGTATCTTTACCAACAATCCCTATATCGCACACACCGTGCTCAACATATGTAATGACATCTGCCGCTTTTGCAAGAACAACCTCATATTTATCAACGGGCAAAACAAGTCTACGTCCTTTGTTTTTCAGCTCAGAACAATCCAATCCCATTTCTTCAAAAAGCGTTATACTGTTTTTTTCAAGCCTACCTTTAGTAAGTGCTATTCTTATAGGTCGCATATTTACACCCCTTGTATCTTACTTTCTGTTATTTTATCTTTTGCAACAAGCACGAACCTTTTTATGCCTCTCCTTGACGCATATTCGTATGACTGCTGTGCTGTTTCAAAAATACTATTTTCGCATATAAAGCCCTTTTCATTTAATTCTGTTATATATCTTAGTGCCTTTATTTCGCAACCATCCTCGCCAAAAACAAGCACATCAGCAGGCTTTGGCAGCTTTACCTCTCCCCTGAGCAACATTGCATTTGCAAGGGCATCAACCTCAACTCCAAAACCTGTTGCAGGCAGTGGGTTTCCAAATTCGCCTATAAGCTTATCGTATCTACCACCTGAAAGCACCGTTACTCCCGAGCCTTCAATATAGCCACGAAAAACTACACCTGTGTAATAATTGCTTCTATGTACTAGCCCTAAATCAATATTTATTTTATTGCCAAGTCCCAAATCATCAAGGCATTTATACACATTTCTAAGATAATTTAGTGAATCCTTTGCTTGCTTGCTGTCTGACAATTTGCTTGCCTCGTCAAGCACTTCTTCACCGCCAAAAAGCCTAGGGAGCATTTTTATTGCCTTTGTTGTTTCATTGTTTTGCAAGTTATCCAAAACATCGTTTAGTGCTGCATAATTTTTTGATTCAATAAGTAGGCTTATTTCTTCTCTTGTTTCATCATCTACATTTAAGCTATCTGAAAGTGCTTTAAAAAATCCTGCGTGACCTATTTCAATTCTATAGTCCTTAGCACCACATTTATCAAGTGCGTCTACTGCTGTTGTAATTATTTCTAAATCTGCTCTTATCCCACTAGCGCCAATAAGCTCTATGCCACTTTGAGCTGTTTCATCGTTAAACCCTACAAGTGTTGGGCTTTGTATAAACACTTTTTGAGCATAATAAAGGCGTATTGGAAGTTGCATATCTCTGAGCCTTGTAGCTGCAACACGAGCAATTGGCAGTGTATTGTCTGGTCTTAAAACCATAAGGCGACCTTGCGAATCCGTTAATTTGTACATCATTTCTGGCAAGATACCGGCACTGTCCCTATCAAACACATCAAAAAACTCAATGCTAGGGGTGATTATCCTGTTATACCCTCTAGATTTAAATAAAGCAGAAAGGCGTGATTCTACAATTCGCCTAGCGTTACACTCTTCAAAAAGCAAATCCCTTGTACCCTCAGGCGTTATTTTTGAATACCTTCTCATAATAATCCTCCCACACACGATTAATTTATTTTATCTAGCATTACTTTAAATATTATTTTAAAAATTATGGCACACTGTATAAAACAATGAGCCATAACGCTTTAGTATGCTACTATGATATCATAATGAATTCAACAAGTCAACTATTTTTTTAAAAGAAGCTTATCTGGCTACTCTTAGGTATACCCTCTAGTGCGCCTATCTCTTCTAACGATTCTGTCACACTAGTCGAAATTCCTGCCCTTCTTTGCAAGTCATCAATAGATATGTATTTACCCTCGCCATCGTCTTTTGCATTTGCAAGGTTTCGAGCAGCATTTTCACCAAGACCTTTTATTGATGAAAAAGCCAGCCTAATTTTTCCGTCCTCTATTTTATAAACAGAGGCGTCTGACTTATACAAATCAACATTTAAAAACTCTACTCCCCTTGCCAACATTTCATTTACAACCTGAAGGCTAGTAAACTCAGACATATCCTTTGCTGTTGCCTCTTTTCCTTTTGCCTGGATTGAACGCATTTTAGAAACAACATAATCCTTGCCAGACATAATCGACATTGCATCCAAATCTCCGCCACGCACCGTTAAAAATGCTGCATAATACTCAAGGGGTTTATAAATTTTATACCACCCTAGTCTAAGAGCTGCACTAACATATGCCGCAGCGTGAGCCTTAGGAAACATATATTTTATTTTCATACACGAATCAATATACCAATCTGGAACACCGTGGTCTTTCATTGTTTTTATATGCTCATCTGTTAGCAATTTTGTAGCTTTACCTTTTCTTACAATTTCCATAATTTTAAATGCCATACTAGGGTCAACACCCTTATGCATAAGATAAACCATTATACTATCTCGCGTACCTATAACATTAGAAATTGTGCAAACATTGTTTTTTATAAGGTCTTGCGCATTTCCAAGCCAAACATCAGTACCGTGAGATAGCCCCGAAATTTGAAGCAAATCAGAAAAGTTTTTTGGTTGTGATTCAAGCAACATCTGACGAACAAATGGAGTTCCCATTTCTGGAATTGACAAAGTACCCGTATTGCAATCAATATCCTCGCAAGTCACTCCGAGTGGTTCTGGGCTTGTAAAAAGCTCTATTATCTTTGGGTCACAAATATCAACATCCATAACAGAAATGCCAGTGTAGTCCTCTAAATATTTATAAAGGGTTGGAACATCGTGACCTAGGTTATCAAGCTTTAGTATTGTGTCGTGCAACGCGTGAAAGTCAAAGTGCGTTGTCATCATACCCTTTTCTGCATCGTCGGCAGGATACTGCACAGCGGTAAAATCTTGTGCCTCAAAATTATTGGGTATTATTACCATTCCACCAGGGTGCTGGCCCGTTGTTCTTTTAACTCCAGTACAACCAATTGTTAGTCGCTCCACTTCAGCGTTTGGAACAGTTTGGCCCTTTGCCTCTAAATATTTTTTTACATATCCAAAAGCTGTTTTATCTGCAACTGTAGACACTGTGCCGGCTTTAAAAACGTGAGACTCGCCAAATAGCTCAACTGTGTACTGATGTGCTTTTGCCTGATATTCACCAGAAAAGTTAAGGTCAATATCGGGTGCTTTATCTCCATCAAAACCTAAAAATGTTTCAAACGGAATGTCGTGGCCATCCCTTAACATTGCAGTAGTACAATTAGGGCAATTTTTAGGTGGCAAATCATATCCCGAACCGACTTCACCCTTAAGAAAAAATTCTGTGTATAAGCAATTTGGACAACGATAGTGGGGATAAAGCGGATTTACCTCTGATATCCCTGCTGCATTTGCAACAAACGATGAGCCAACAGAACCTCTAGACCCAACATGATACCCATTATCTTCTGAGTTTTTAACAAGCTTTTGAGCTATTATATATAAGACTGCAAAACCATTTTGAATAATTGAGTTAAGCTCTTTTTCAAGTCTTTGTGCAACACATTCAGGAACAGGGTCACCATACATTTTTCGTGTGTTCTCCCAGCAAAGACTTCTAAGTTCTTCTTCTGCACCGTCTATACTTGGTGGAAAATTGCCCTTTGGGATTGGTCTTATTTGCTCTACCATATCTGCAATTTTGTTTGGATTTTCTACAACCACTTCATATGCCGTCTCTTCACCTAGGTATTCAAACTCATCTAGCATTTCTTGTGTGGTTCTAAAATAAAGTGGTGGCTGTTCATCCGCATCAGAAAATCCTCTACCCGCCATTAAAATAGCTCTAAAAATAGCATCTTCTTCATTCATAAAGTGGACATCACCAGTTGCAACAACAGGCTTGTTGAGCTTGTCTGCAATTGATATTATTTTGCGATTAATATTTTCTAAATCCTTTACACTTTGCACTGTTTGATTGCGAATCATAAAGGCATTATTACCGTTTGGCTGAATTTCTAAATAATCATAGAACGAAGCAATTTCCATTATTCGCTCTTCGCTCTCGCCTTTTACAATAGCGGTGTAAAGCTCTCCTGCTTCACAGGCACTTCCGAGTATTAATCCTTCTCTGTGCTTTAAAAGTTCACTCTTTAGTGTTACTGGTCGCCTATAAAAGTTTTTTGTATGTGCGGTTGACACAAGTTTATAAAGATTTTTAAGGCCTGTTTCATTTTGTACAAGAATAATTTGGTGATACGACCTTGTCTTTTTCGACTTTAAAGCCTGTGCAAGAGTCGTTTGCGAAAAATCAATATCCGTATCATCTACAAAATATGATTCTACTCCATAAATAAGCTTAATTCCTAATTCCTCACTCATATTCATTGCATCGGGGTATGCTTGTAAAACACCGTGGTCAGTAATCGCCACAGCTGGATGCCCATATTCGTGTGCTTTTTTAACTAGCTTTTTCACATTGGTCAGCCCGTCTAATGCAGACATTGTTGAGTGCATATGTAGCTCTACACGCTTTTTTGGTGCGTCGTCTGTTTTTTTAGCTTTTTGTACTTTTGAAATAGCTTTAGCCTCTAAAATATATTCCTTTTTATAGCTATCATAAATAACATTACCGCGAACAATAACTGTTATTCCGTCTTCCATTTCTCTTAAAAAGCTTTGAATATTTTCTGCTCTTTCAAATATTTTCACACTGTAAGAGCTAGTATAATCTGTGATATTAAAATTAATTATTTTGCTTCTTTTATCCCTTGTATCTCTAATGCTTAGCGAGAATACATCGCCCCACACCACGACTGCACCATCATCGTATTTTATATCTGCTATAGGTTTTGGCTTTTTTCTTATATAATCTCCCCAAATCATTTTTTGGGTATCTAAGTACAAAGGTAATCCTTCTATCATCTCACGCTTGCCTGTGGGTACCTCTCCACGAGCTTTTTGAATTCTTTGCGTTTTTGCTTGCTCCTCTGCCTTTTCCTGCATTTCTTTTAAAACTTCTTCATCAGGCTCTACTGTTGTTTTTCCATCAAACTCAACTACAAATTGTCTTTTAAATTTCTTTGCAATATACTTTGCAATAAACTCATCACACTTGCTTGCTTTTAAAATTTCCTCTCCGCCGTGTGTTAAAGTAATAATCAATTTATCGCCGTCTACTTTAAACTGGGCATCTTGCAAAAAACCATTTGAAGCAGGCACACAACGCCCCAGTTCGCTTAGCACCACTGGCATAAACTCTACTGAAAACTGTGCATCTTCGTCGTTTTTTAAATCAAGTGTAATTTTAGAAAGACTTAAAACAGATTTAAGCTCTGCATTAAATTCATCTAGCAGAGCTTTGTTATATGTATCATCATATTGAACTAAAATCTTAAGGTCCCTTTTATCCATATTCAAATTCATCTCAGGCACTTTAAGATTAAAAAGGGGCTCAAACTTATCGTTTACATAATTTCCAAACAAGTCCCCTATTGTTGTACTTCTCACTAAATTATATCCTTTCTATCTCGCGCATAAGCTCATCTACAAGTTCTTTTTCATCTACCTTACGAATTATTTCACCGTGCCTGAAAATTAGACCCTCACCATCTCCTCCAGCAATGCCAATATCTGCTTGCTTTGCCTCTCCAGGTCCATTAACGGCACAGCCCATAACAGCTACAACAATAGGCTTTTTACAATCCCTAAGCCTTTGTTCTACTTCATTTGCAATAGAAATCATATCAATTTTTGTTCTACCACAAGTGGGGCAAGACACAATTCGTGGACAATCCGTTTTTATTCCTGCACCTTTTAAAATATCAAATCCTGCATAAACCTCTTTCACAGGGTTATCAGTTATAGACACTCTTATAGTATCACCTATTCCATCAAGCAAAAGCGAACCTATGCCCATACTGGACTTGATAAGTGCCATTCGTTCCGTTCCTGCCTCTGTAACCCCCAAGTGCAGTGGATAATCACACTGTGATGCTACAATTCTATAAGCGCTTATCATATCTTGCACATTAGATGATTTTATTGAAACTACAATATCCTCAAAATCAAATTTCTCTAAAAGCTTTATATGATTCATTGCACTTTCTGCCATTGCTTGTGGTGTAGGCGACCCATATTTGCCTAGCAATTCTTTTTCAACCGATCCTGAGTTTACCCCAATTCTAATTGGAATGCCATTTGTCATACAAGCATCTGCAACAGCTTTTATTTTATCATCAGAGCCAATATTGCCTGGATTTATCCTTATTTTGTCAACCCCTGCACTAACGCATTCCAGAGCTATTTTATAGTCAAAATGAATGTCTGCAACTATGGGAACAGTAACCGCATTTTTAAGTGCATAGATTAATTTAACAGACTCAATATCAGGAACGGCAGTGCGAATTATTTGACAACCGGCACTTTGAAGCTCCTTTGCCTGCTCTACATTTGCCTCAATATACTGTGCAGGCATACTAAGCATTGACTGCACACTGATTTGCGAGTCTGAACCTATTTTTACATTACCAACATTTACTTGGCGACTTTTTCTTCTGCTTATCAAATCGCTCACCCTTTAAATAGTTTAATTATATCATTAAATGTGATTACTACCATAAGTGTCAACAAAAGAACTATTCCAATTCCGTGGACAAATGCTTCATATTTTTGTGGTATTGGCTTTCTTCTTATTGCTTCAACAATGACGAAAAACAAACGCCCACCATCCAAAGCCGGAAGGGGTAGCAAGTTAAATACGCCAACATTTATCGTTATAAATGCCATTATTGTTAAAAGACCTGTGTAGTCTGTTTTTGTTGCTTGCGAGGCAGTGTCTGCAATTATTTCCATAGTTCCAATAGGTCCGGACAAATCGTTTAAGCTAAACTGAAAAGTCACAATATCAAAAAGGCTAAGCCATACCATTCTAGCTATTGAAAGCGAATCAAGCATAGCATATTTTAAAACTGTTCCAAAGGTTTTTTCAACGCCTAAGATTTTAAAGTCGTATATAACAACCTTCATTCCCTCTATGTCTTGTGTTTCAAACTTAACACTTCTTAGCTGAACTATTTCACCCTCACGCTCAACAGTAAAGTCCATTATTGCGTCCTTATCACGCATCATAAAAAAGTTTATATCATATGTTGTATATACTTTGTTACCGTTAATTGCTTTTATCTTATCTCCGACTTGCAATCCGTGCGCTTGACTTTGAGGATTTTCACCAATAAACTGAGCAATTTTTGGTACTCCAATGTCACCCTCACTTGTAGCTATTATAATACCCATTAAAACCAAGCCTAAAACAAGGTTTAAAACTGCTCCCGCGCACAAAATTATAGCGCGCTGCCACGCAGGCTTTTTGTTAAAAGCTGCATTGTCGTCGCTCTCTTCGTCTTCACCCTCCATACTGACATAACCGCCAATTGGAAAAAGTCTTATTGAATACTGCGTTTCGCCTTTATTAAATTTAAATAATACAGGACCCATACCAATTGCAAACTCATTAACTCTTACTTTAAATATTTTTGCAAAGGTAAAATGCCCAAGCTCGTGTATAAATATTATTACTCCAAAGAAAAATATTGCAATCAACAACGGCCATATAGAAGCCCAAACTGTCCCTATGCTTGCCAAATTTAAAATAATAACCACCTCTAATTTATGTCTTACTTTTTATCCTATAAAAGACAATGTGTCTCCTACTTTGCTCATAACAAAATCCCTAGCTTTTCTATCTGCTGCCAAAACATCAGAGAGAGTATAATCTGTGATATTTTCAACTCTTTCCATCGCTTCACCAACAAGCTCACCAATTTGCAAAAACCTAATTCTACCTTGTCTAAACATTGTGTTTGCTTGCTCGTTTGCGGAGTTTACCGCAGCGGGATAAAGTCCTCCCCTTTTAATTGCTTCTTTGCATATTGCCAAACAATCAAAAGTATCATAATCAGGCTTTGCAAATGTTAGCGTTGCAAGCTGTGCCAAATCAAGCTGACAAACGGGTGACTCATATCTTTTAGGATATGTAAGCGCGTATTGAATTGGTATTCGCATATCTGGAAGCCCTAGTTGAGCAATAACTGAATTGTCCTCGTACTCAATCATTGAGTGTATTATACTTTCCCTATGAACTAAAACATCTATTTTATCCTGTGGGACTGAAAATAGCCAAACCGCCTCAATAATCTCAAGCCCTTTGTTCATCATCGTGGCTGAATCTATTGTTATTTTTGCACCCATTTCCCAATTGGGGTGCCTTAGTGCTTGCTCTACTGTTACATCTGCAAGCTCGGCTCTAGTTTTTCCAAAAAAAGGACCACCAGATGCTGTGAGAATAATTCTTTTAAGACTCTCATTTGAAGTATTGCCCTGTAAGCATTGAAATATCGCTGAATGCTCACTATCAACCGGATAAATGTTAACGCCTTTTTGCCTTGCTTTATCCATAACAAGCTTTCCGCCTGCTACGAGTGTTTCTTTGTTTGCAAGGGCTATATCTTTTCCGGCATCTATTGCATCAAGAGTTGGCAAAAGACCTGCCATTCCAACTATTGCGTTTAAGACTATGTCTGCATTTTTTTCAACAGCACATTCACAAATGCCCTGTATACCTCCGACTACCTTTGTGTTTGTATCAGAAACACGAACAGCCAAGTCTTGCGCCGCCTTCTCATCTACGAGTGCTGCAATATTTGGTTTAAACTCTCTAATTTGCTTTTCAAGTTCGGCTGAACTGCTAGAGGCTGTAAGCGCTGTAACCTCAAATCCACATTTTTTGGCAACCTCAAGCGCCTGCTTACCTATCGAGCCTGTACTTCCAAGGATTGAAAGTTTCTTATTCATTAGTATGGTCATTCCTTCCCACAACACAAACCTACAAATAAATTGTGCTAAAATTGTTTTTATTATTTTTATGCCTTTTGCTCGTGCGTTTTAAAAAATATTATAATTTCTACACACTATAAATTATTGTTATTACAATATAAAGCATTGGCATAACAAAAAGGCAACTGTCAAATCTATCCATTATTCCACCGTGACCTGGGATTAAATTCCCGTAGTCCTTTGCTTGAAAATTCCTTTTTATTACCGAAGCTATTAAATCTCCACACATACTAGCACCCGACAGCAAAAGAGAAATCGGAACAAAAGCAAGGTAGCTTATAAACGATGTTTCAAAAACATAGGTGTTGAACAAATATAGAATAATCATATTAAGTACAAGACAACCTACAATACCACCGATTGCACCTTCTATAGATTTTTTAGGGCTAATTATTGGGGCCATTTTACGCTTGCCAAATTTAACACCGACAAAATAAGCACAAGTATCTGTAAGCCAAGAGCAACTAACACCGATAATAACAAGAAATAGTGCGTGATTTTTATCAATTCTTGTTGGAAAAAGCCTATAAAGGTCACGAACTAATATAAATGCCGAAAAGCAAAACGGAATAAACACAGACGAATACATCGCAATGGTTATTTGCTCAAACCTTGTGTTTTCGTGATTTGCAAGCATTATTAATAACAACGCAAAAATAAAGATAAGTATTGCAATTGTAAACGGAACTTTAAAACCATATTCAATATAAAGCGGAACGATAAACGCAAATGTAATTGAAAGCGCTAGCACCTCTTTATTTTCAACCTTTGCTACTCTTAAAATTTCATAAGATGCTATTGCTGACAAAATGCTAAAAAACAGCCCAAAAGCCGGTGTGTAAATTCCTAAAAAAACAAGTAGCATTACAACTACAAGGATTGCACCTGAAATAACTCGTTGTTTCATATTTTAACTTCTCCTTAAACTGCTCCAAAACTTCTATTTCTTTTTGCATATTCAAGTAGTGCCGTGTCAAAATCATCTGTTGTAAATTCTGGCCACGGAATATCTGAAAACCAAAGCTCTGAATACGCAGACTGCCAAGTAAGAAAATTTGACAAACGACATTCACCACTCGGCCTTATAATAAGGTCTGGGTCAGGTAACCCCGCAGTATAAAGTCCTTTTTCAAAGTCCTCTTGCGTTATATTGTTAGGGTCGATTAAACCTATTGCAACCTGTTGCGCAATTTCATTTACACTTTTTAAAATTTCTTGTCTTCCACCATAATTTATCGCTATATTAACAACCGTTTTTGTTCGTGGTGTTATATCTTGTTCCGTAACTTCCATAAGATTTACAAGCTCTTGTGGAATTGCACCTGTATCGCCAATAAAGCGCAGACAATAACCTTTTTTTTCGTTCTTTTCTTTTGAGTCCTCTGCCACTATTAAATACTCTTGAAAAATCTCCATTAACGTGTCAATCTCATCAACTGGCCTTTTCCAATTCTCTGTTGAAAAAGCATAAAAGGTAACACAATCAAGTCCAATTTTGCAAGCGTAATCACTGATTGTTCTAAACACTTTTGCGCCCTGTTTGTGACCTTCTGTTCTAATTAATCCTCTTTTTTTTGCCCAACGACCGTTACCGTCCATAATTATTCCAACATGCCTTGGCAAATATTTTTTATCAGGAAGTTTTGCCACTAAAAACTGCCTCCTCTTAACATTCATCCAAATTTACAATTTGGGCGGGACAATGCCCACCCAAAACAATAAATTTAAGTTATATTTCCATAATCTCTTTTTCTTTAGCTGCAAAAATTTCTTCAATCTGCTTTGTGTGTTTGTCTGTAATTTTTTGTAGCTTTGCCTCTCCAACTTTTAAGTCGTCTTCAGAAATCTCAGACTTTTTCTCCATAGCTTTTAACTTTTCTATGCAGTCCCTACGAACAGCACGAACAGCTATTTTAGAATCCTCAGCCCTTTTTGAAATTTCCTTTGCAATCTCTTTTCTTCTATCCTCTGTCAACTGAGGGAACATAAGGCGAATAACCTTGCCGTCGTTTTGTGGATTAATTCCAATATCTGATTGTTGAATTGCTTTTTCAATAGGCTGAAGTGTAGAAATGTCCCATGGTTGAATCACAAGTATCCTCGCCTCTGCAACGGATACTGCTGCAAGCTGATTGATGGGTGTTGCTGTTCCATAATAATCAACCATTACTCTATCAAGCACGCCAGCATTTGCTCTGCCTGCTCTTACTCCTGCATAATCATTTTTAAGTGCAGAAATTGACTTCTCCATTTTTTCTGTTGCCGTATTAAATACTGTTTCCATAAGTATTGTCATCCCTTCAAGATTGATAATATTTATTATTCTGTAACTACTGTGCCAATATTTTCCCCAACTATAGCTCTAACTATATTTTGTGGGTCATTTAAATTAAATACTAATACCGGTATTTTGTTATCTCTACATAGTGATGCTGCCGTACTATCCATAACTTTCAAGCTATTTTTTAGTATTTCCATATGAGTTATTTTATCATACTTTTGCGCATCATCAAATTGATTTGGGTCTTTATTATAAATTCCATCAACATTGGTTGCTTTAAAAATTATATCTGCGTCAATTTCCGCTGCACGAAGAGCTGCGGCTGTATCTGTTGTAAAAAATGGATTTCCCGTTCCGCATCCAAATATTACTACTCGCCCCTTTTCAAAATGGCGTGTAGCTTTATTTCTAATGTATGGCTCTGCAATCTGTTGCATTGCAATTGCAGTTTGAACCCTTGCAGGCACACCAAGCTGTTCAAAAGCGTCAGCTAGTGCAAGCGAGTTCATCACCGTTGCAAGCATACCAATATGGTCTGCCCTTGTTCTGTCCATATCCCCGCTTGAGCGACCTCTCCAAAAGTTGCCGCCACCAACAACAATGCCGATTTCCACTCCCATATCATAACATTCTTTAATGGAATCGCAAATGCCAACAACTGTTTCAAAATCAATTCCGCTTTGCTTATCTCCCGCTAGTACCTCACCGCTTAATTTAAGTAAAACTCTTTTATAAACAGGCTGCATAATTATTTTCATTCTCCCTTTATTTACGGATTATTTATAATATGTGTTATACATATCACTATCACAAATTACTTTTACATATTATTACATATACTATCTTATTTTACTTCAAAATACATTTTATGTAAAGAGAATAGCATAATTTTTTTAAGATTTGCTATTGTTTTTATTATTTGGGAATATGTTGCGAATACAGTGAAATAATATGAATGCAAGAATTCTATTTTGCAATTAATTTTACTAGGAAGAGGTGATACTTTATGCAACAAAATAATAACAATAATAATAAAGAAAACAACAACAATAACAACGCACAACAAAACGCAGGTAGACAAGCAGAGAATAATCAAGGTAGAAAAAAGAAAAACAACAAAAATCAAAACCAAAATCAAAACAGAAATCAAGAAAACTTCTAACACACTACTTTTGGGGGCTACTGCCCCCAAAAAACCTTATATAATGTTACATTTAAAGTTCTGTTTTATCTTTGCAAAATTTTATTTTTAATTTTTTCTAAATAATTCTTTTGCCATAACACTTGGGTGCGTATACCGACTTGCACTTGTAACCTTTAAAAATCCAGCCTTTATGCTATGCGTTGGACACCAATGCAAACAGGCAAAACAATTTGTACAGTTAGGGCCTATTTTTATTTTTTCTCCAACCCTTACAATATTATTCATAGGACATATTTCTATGCATATGCCACAATCGCTACAGGTTTTATGATTTATTTTTTTATTGTTTATCCTAATTACACTTTTTAGCGACGCCCATTGAATTTTGCTAGTTTTACCTGAAAAGCTTTCAACAACATATTCATTTTGACACTCTTCGTCAATCAGCCTTATAACTTCTTGAACTAATATTGGTTCGTTTTCAAGGGCTGATTTCACATCGCCCGGTCTTGGCGACATTATTATGCTGTTGTCGGGCATCAACATCATTTCTGCAAAGCTTAGTCTCATTTCGTTATATCTAAGGCTTTTATCAAGCGAGCTAAATGCTGTACCCACTGTTCCACCACTTGTTGCAATTGCCCAAATATATTTTGCTCTAACTACAACACGGTCTAAAAATTCCACCACAATTCTAGGCAACTCTCCACAATAAATGGGAAAAACAAAACCTACCCTATCATCATTTATACTTTTGCCATCAAAATCAGTTATAGAAATAAGCTGTGCATTTTGATGCTCTGCTATTTGTTTTGCTATATGATATGAATTGCCCGTTCCTGAAAAATAAATTACAGTACTCATAAAGAGCTCCCTATCTGCTATTAGCTTAAATTTTGATATAATCCGTCCATCGCCGATTAGGCAGGACATAAGTTAAATGTAATAATCGCTTGCGATTTATTATATCATAATTTTAGGTTAAATTAAAATCAAAATCACAAAACGCAGTACAAAACAAGAAAAAAGGCCCGCACAATGCGAGCCATTAAATAAATTTATATTATTTATTTTCTTCAATAAACTTCACTACATCGCCGATTGTTTTTATGCTCTCAATCATATCATCTGGAACCTCAACATCGTACTCGTCCTCAATCGACATTACAAGGTCAATTAAATCAAGGCTATCAGCACCTAAATCATCAATAAGACTTGACTCCATAGTCACCTTTTTTTCGTCAACTTCAAGTTGCTCACAGATAATTTCTTTAATTTTTTCAAAAATCATAATTATATCCTCCTAGAACGATATTTGTATTTTAAAATTATATTTCAAAGTTCTATCATACTTATCAATGTTATTAAGTTTTTACTAGTTTGTCAATAGCAAAATAGCAAACTTTGTAAATTTTTATAATGTAAAATTAAAATGATATTATTTACATTATATTTATAAGCTTACTAATTAATACCGTTAAAAAGAAATGACCCTTCAAAAAGAAAGGTCATTTTATTTGTATTTATATCTTATTTAAGAAGAGTTTTGTAAATAACATCAATCATTTTATCTGGAATAAACTCAAGTGAACCTAAAAGTTTGCTGTTTTTAACTCTGTAATTAATTTTTGGCTTATCTGAATTTACAGCGTTAAGTAGTGCCTTTACAAGGTGTTTAGGGTCGTTTGCCATTTTAAGTTCTATTTGCATCATTGGCTTCATTCTTTTAAGTTGCTTTTGATAATACTGTGTGTTATCAAGCAATTTGTTAAAGCCTGCCTCTGCTTGCTCGTGCATATTTGTTTTAAATGAGCCTGGTTGAATTTTTACAACCGGAACATCTTGCCACAAAAGCTCACGACGGAGGCTATCATTATAAGCTTCAACTGCATATTTTGTGATTGTGTATGGACCATTAAAAGGCTGTGCTTTCATCCAACCGCACTCTGAGCTACAGTTAATTATTCTGCCATTGCCAGCTTTAACCATAGGGAAGAATGTTTTGTTAATTCTAGCCATACCCATAACATTTATGTCTAACATTCTTTCTAAATCATTAACAACATCGCCCTCTATAAGCGACGCCATCATATGAATGCCCGAAAAATTGATAATAGCGTCTAAAGTTGGAGTAATTTTTCTAATTTCTGCATATGCGCTATCAATACTATCTTGGTCTGTGATGTTAATCATAATCGGTATTATGTTTTGCTCTTTTCCTAACTCCTCGAGCGCTTTTGCATTTGTGCCCGCTGCAAAAACTGTCCATCCCTCTTGTGCCATTGCTCTAGCACCTGCTCCACCTAGCCCACCTGTTGCTCCTGTAAACAATGCGTACTTCATTTTTTAAATCTCCTTTTTAAAAATGTTTATATAAAGAAATAGTGCTCATAAAATAATAATTGTTATATTTATAACAGACTAATGAGGTGAATTATACAATATATGTATTACAATTGTCAACAATTTAACCCGCTTATTATTTTCATCATTAATTGCTTTTTATGTGCATATTTTTATTTTTTGTATTTAGAAATAATTTTTGCAATCACTTAGATACAATCTTTCATTTTGTGTGAATATTTTCCTGTTTTTAGCATTAAAATTTATTTTATTCACATAAAATTAAAAAATTATACACGATTTTAATGTAAAGCACTTTTACTTGCGGGTGTGGAAAACTCTGTGGAAAATGTTAAAAGTATGTGCTTTTTTCTTAACAATAAATTCATAATCAATGTTTTGTAAAGGTTTTTACTTGCTTTCCGCAGAGTTTTCCACATTTTAATATTTTTAACGATATGTATATACATCTGTATAGAAAAATCTCTTTTGCAAGTTACATCTTTTAAATTTGCTACTGATGTTTTTAAAAATTGCAAAAGCTATAAAATAAAATTTGTTTTATTTGCGTTTTTCTTTCGATTTTATAGTTTTAGTAATCATTTTTTATAATTATTTCGTTAATCATTTATCTAAATTTTTCTTTTTATAATTTATTTTGCTAAAAAATCGTTATTCAACATTTTAAAAAATAGGCATTATCTTTGATTAAAACAGCCTTTTAAATGCAAAATAGCTCCGCAAAACATCTCGTGCTCTTTCGTAAATGGACATAAAAACATCCCGTGCCCTCTCGTAAATGGACATAAAAACATCCCGTGCCCTCTCGTAAATGGACATAAAAACATC
>JAAYPE010000077.1 GCA_012519975.1 Clostridiales bacterium | reverse complement strand
CCTTCAGGAAATAATAAGAAAGCTCCTCCACCAAATAGAGCTCCAGCTGAAAGGAAAAGCAAAAGTCCAACTAATAGATTTCGAGTTTTCATACAATTATTATTTATATATTTCAACGATTATTATTATTCAAAATTAAGCACATTAAATTCTATTTTATTAAGTATGCTTTTGTAATATGCTTGTTATTTTTTAATCAATTTTTATTACTACATTACCCTTTTTATGACCTTTATCAACATATTCGTGTGCTTCAACAATTTGCTCTATTGAATAGATGCGATCAATAACAGGTTTCATTTCGCCGTTTTCAATTATATCTTTCAAAAATAGTAAATCTTTTTCTTCTGTTTTCGGAAGTTGAGAGTTTTTAAAAAAAATACCATTCTCTTTCAATATTCTCTTACACTTAGCTTTTGTTGATTTCATTACAGCATCATAAACAATATCGTATTTTTCATTAATCTTTGTGAAATCTTCTTTCGTGTAATCAATCACTTTGTCTGCTCCAATTGACTTTACTAGTTCAAAGTTTTTCTCACTACAAACCGCCGTAACTTCCACACCGAAATATTTTGCCAACTGAATAGCAAATGTACCCAAACTGCCCGAAGCTCCATTAATTAATATTTTTTGTCCTTTGCTGATATTTGCTTTCTGCAAATTTTTCAATGCGGTTAGTCCACCTGCGGGAATAGTTGCCGCCTCTTCAAATGACAAGTTTTCGGGTTTCAATGCAAGCAATCCATTTTTTGTAAATGATTTTGATTTTTCAGGCAGACAGATATATTCAGCATAGCCGCCAAATTTTAAACCCTAACTCCGCCTTTTTAGGTAGTCTATGTTTAATTTTTCCAATAGCTCTCTTGTTTTTTTAGTTGTTTCTGTAGTATGCCACTGGTCATTAATTTTAATTTTGAATATACTTTTAGAAATTTCTATAATGTCTTTTGGTGAGTACTTACTCAATTGTTTTGCAATCATAAGTTTATCATATAATTTGTAATAAGCAATCATCGCAATAAAATTAGCCATGAGCCAACCTTCAAGCACCATTCTGTTTTGCATATACATGCGGTCGGCTTTTAAGAAATTTTTGTATGAATCAAACATTACTTCTATTTCGTTTCGCTGTTTGTATTTTTCATATAACTCTTGAGGCTCAACTTCTGTATTTGTTGTCAGCGTGATAGTTCCAAAACTATGCAATTTGTTATCAAATCCTTCTTTGTCATATTTTTCAGGATGTGTGCCAATTCGTAAAATATAATCGCGTTCTTCTTCCATACGTAGTTTTTCGTCTAAAAAAGTAGTAAACTTTTGACCCTCTTTTTGATATGAGTAATACCAAATTACCCGATTTTGATAAACAAAGAATGAGTTATTTTTCTTGAAATCTATCTGTTTCAATGGTGAAAAATCGATTAACTTATTGTTACGATAGAGCGGAATAATATACTTTAAGTTATTGTCATTTAGAATTCTTATATTTAATTTGCTATAAAATCCTTTGTCGGCAATAAAAATCACTTTGTCTGTCTTAAACTCCTCTAAACAAAGTTTCATTGAACTAACATCGCTAATGTTACCATTTATTAAGCGATAGTAAACAGGCTGTTTAAGTCCACAAGCAAACATGTACATAAGACGGATTTGTTCGTCAAAATTTCTATCAGGGTTATATCCAGGAGCATTGATGTGCAGGTGATTAGATGTTGTTGTTATGTGTGTAGAATCTATCATCACAAACTCTTTTGCCGTACTATTTTTGTTCCCAAAAATACGTGATTTCATCCAATCCAATATCAACTGACGGTTTTCTCCGATGTATCTTAGCGTGTCAGTTATTATTTTGTCGGTCAATGCTCTTTTATGCCAAAACAACGAACAATAATCTTGATGATGTAAGTGTTGCATTCGCTTTATAGGTGCTTCATGAGCAAAACGCATCATGGCAACTGAAAGCAAAATTTCCAAGTCTTTAGAATCGAAAAATGTTTTCATTCCCTGAATCTCTTCTTCTAAAAGTTCACTAAAAAGACCATATACACCGAACATCTTGATATCTACATTTTCAGGAGCAACACTTCGCTCTGCACGTTTTTTAAGCAAGTGCTTTTCTGATGGAATAAATCCTTCTTTCTCGGTGATTTTCCCGAGCAGTTCGACTGTTATTTTATCACTCCTTTTCTTTTCTTTATTATAGCGATATTCTACTTGATACTTGTAAAAATAACCGCCTACTTTTTTTATTTCTGTCCTTGGTTCTTTATATTTTTGAACCCATTCTGGTAAATACATAAAAATAGATAAAATTAAAACAAAACCACATAATTAGGTAGTCTAAAAATAAGCAAAAAAAATGATATAACCAAAAGATTATATCAATTTGTGGAAAATTAAGCTAGAAAATTAGACGGAGTTAGGGTTTAAACCTGTATAAGCAAACACTTTATCGCCCACTTTGAGTGATTTTATATTTTTTCCGATTGCTTCTATTATTCCCGAAATTTCCATTCCGAGTATCATATTTTTCTTTGGCTTAAACAAACCAAATACTAGTCTCACAAGAAAAGGATCGGCTTTTCTGATACGTGTATCACCAATGTGTACGGTAGTGGCAAAAATTTTTACTAAAACTTCGTCATCTTTTGGTGTCGGTTTTGCAACTTCAACTATTTCCAAAACTTCGGGCTTTCCGTATTTTCTGCAAACAACTGCTTTCATTTCATTTATATTTATTTATAGTGTGCTTAATTAATGTATCCTAAAATATATTGTCATCGTATGAAAATTATGAAACATCAGAAATATAATTACTGTCAAAATAAAAAACCAGCGT